>NZ_JACARN010000008.1:0-286195 GCF_013386605.1 Pseudomonas sp. IPO3749
GCAAGCCCGCTCACTACAATCAGTGTTTTTGGAGCCACCGCAGCAAGCCGGTCCGCTTGGCCGGCGCAGGCTTCTTCAGCACCACCGCATCACGGATGTCTTCGCGCTGATGCTGCAATCGGTCCAACGCCATCAACAAATCACTGCTGTGCTGCAACTGCGCGCCCAGCAGTGATTTTTCGATGCGGAACAACCGCCCGCTGGTGAGGCTGCGAAATTGCCCACGGGATCGCCCGTCCGCCAAGATGCCCTCCTCACCCATCACTTCGCCGGGGCCCATGCGACCGGCTTCGACCACGCGATCACCATCATGGATCGCTACCGACACCACGCCCGTGGCGATGATCATCAGGCTATCGGCGACTTCATCGAAGGCCAACAGCACCTGATTGGCCTGGAAGTCCACGGGGGTCATGGCGTCGGCCAGGCGGTCGCGTTCCTCAAGGCTGAGCGCACGCATCACCCGGACTTCCTCCAGCAATTGACGCTGGCGGCTCCAAGCCTTTGTGTTGGAGCCTTCACCCCAGGTCAGCCCAGCCGCTTCAAGGTGTCGATGGGCCAGGTCAAACATCAGGTTGCGCACGCCGCTGCGGGCCGAGCGTGAGGCGACGAAGCCCTTGAGTTCGTATTCGTTGAATTCCAGTTGCGAGCTCTTGATCGAGACTTTGGGCCCCGGCAGCAAGGCGTGAGTACCCTGCAAGGCTTTTTCCAAGGCCTCCAGTGCCAGGCGAGGCGCGATGCCGCTGGGCACCGCCAGGCTGACGCTGACGCCATGCGCCCCGCCCGGCCGGCTGTGGTTGAGGATCTTGGCCTTGGCCGCCAGGGAATTGGGCACCACAGCGGTGCTGCCCGCTTCCGTCTGCAAATGAGTAGAACGCCAATCGATGTCCAGCACCTTGCCCTCAACCCCATCGATGCTGACCCAATCATCGATCTGATAGGGCTTGGTGGTGTTGATCACGATGCCGCTGAACACGTCGCTCAACGTGCTTTGCAGCGCCAGGCCGAGGATGATCGCCATGGCGCCCGAGGTCGCCAACAGGCCCTTGACCGGAAGTTGCAGCACATAGGCCGCTGCGCCGACGATGGCGACCAGGAAGATCACCGCCCCCAGCACGTCATGCAGCAAGCGCGCGCTCTGCCCCACACGAGTGGTGAGGCCGTGGCCGAGGATCACGGTCAGGGTGCGTGCGGCGAACAACCACCAGCCGATGCCCAGCACGGTCGCCATCAGGTTGAGCACCGCGTCTTCCGGCCAAGGCGGTGGCTGCAAGGGGCTGATGCCGGCCGCCACCATGACCCAGCAAAACAGCGCGAACACCAGCACGCGCAACCCGCTGCGCAAGGTACGTCGCGCCGGGCCAAGGCCTTGCCACAACACCAGGTCCAGCAGGATCAGCACGCCGCCGAGCAGCAAGGGATGAGTAGAGAGGTTCATCAACTGGCCACCGCGAGCACCACCGGCTCGCCCAGGAACACGCTGCAGCGCGACCGCAACCAGCGCTCTCCCGGATCGTTATGGGTGGTGCCGCGCCACACCAGCGCCAGTTCCTGTTCGGGCAGCTCCAGCGGCGCACACTGCGCGCGAAGCCCACCGACTCCGGCCATGGCGCGCGCCACATAGTCGGGCACGATGGCGAGCATGTCGCTGTCGGCGAGCAGCACCGGTAACGCGCTGAAATGCGGCACAGTAAGCACCACTTTGCGCTGGCGCCCGATCAGGCCCAGCGCGCGGTCGGAGTCATCGATCACATTGCCCATGGACGACACGACCGCGTGGGGCCGCTGGCAGAACTCGTCCAGTCCCACGTCCCCTGGCCGGTGATCGGCGCGCAGCAGCATCGGACGCATCGGCCGCAGGCTTTTGCGGCGTGCATTGGCCGGCAGTTCCTGGGTATGGCTGATGCCCAGGGAGATCTCGCCACTGGTGAGCAGTTGCGACATCTGCCAGTGATCGGCACGGCGCACCACCAGGGTCATGTTGGGCGCCTCGATGCGCAGGCGCCGCAACAGGCTGGGCAGCAAGGCGTATTCCACGTCGTCGGACAGGCCGATATGAAAGGTGGCCTCGCTGGTCGCCGGGTTGAACGCCTGGCAGCGACTCAGCGCCGCCGCAATGCTGTCCAGCGCCGGGCCGAGATTGCTGAAGATTTCCTCGGCACGCGACGTGGGTTGCATCAGCCGCCCAGCGCGAATGAACAGCGGGTCATCGAACATCAACCGCAAGCGGCCGAGGGCACTGCTGATGGTCGGCTGGCCGAGGAACAATTTCTCGCCAACCCGGCTGACATTGCGCTCGTGCATCATCGACTCGAACACCACCAGCAGATTGATGTCAGCACGACGCAGGTCATTTCTGTTCATCATGTTAGCCACCCGGCCGCAGGGCCTTGGAGAGGAGTGAGAGGCCTCAGGTTATGGCGGCGCGGGCCGGGCGTCACTCCTACCTGGGGTCAAGGTGGTCATACCTGCGTATAGGGCTCTGAATGGAAAACATTCTCTGTGGTGAGTGGGCTTTTGGTAGTGAGCGAGCTTGCTCGCGCTGGGCTGCGAAGCGGCCCCAGTAAGACCACCGCATTTTTCCAGATAAACCCTAGGGCCTGGTTTTGGGGCCGCTTCGCGCCCCAGCGCGAGCAAGCTCGCTCACCACAAGGCCGCTGCTTGCAACAGAGAGGGCTTGGCAGGATTTCAGGGTTTTGTGTCCTACTCGGTGAGAACGGATGCTTTTAAAGTAAGTGACCCCTGCTCCACCCCCGATAACACCAACGGAGTGCCCGAACGCCATGAAAATTACCGTTCCCGCGAGCGCGCGCCGCGAACAGTCGTGGTTGACCGGCCTCTGGGACCGGCTGGTATTCACCCCCCGACAGACCCACGCACGCGCCTCGTTCGGCATCAGCCCGACCCCAGCGATCAACACCCTGGGCTGGGTGGTCGGGCTGGTCGTGGCCTGCGGCATCTTCGTGATCAACTCCGAAACCCACACCGACTGGGCGCCGACGCTGCTGTACATCACGCTGCTGTTGATGGCGGCCAACCTGTTTTCGATCAATGTGGTGATTGGCGTCGCGCTGTTTTCCATCGCGCTGCTCACTTCGCTGTTTCTCTACAACGGCAACTATGAGCGCTGGGAATCGATCACCGGGTTCTTCCGCTGCCTCACGGCGCTGTCCGCCATTACCTTTCTTGCCCTGCGCAGCAAGTACGCGGCGGACAGCCTGCGGCACAACGAGGCCTACCTGGTGGGCGCCCAGCGCCTGAGCCAGACCGGCAGCGTGAGCTTTCGTGGCGACAGCGATGCCATGTCGTGGTCCGAGGAATTGGCGCGGATCTTCGAATACCCGCACCAGCAGACGCCCACGGCAGCAATGGTGCTGGAGCGCACCCATCCCGACGACCGTCACCTGGCCCGCGAGGTCTTCGCCAAGGCCCTGAACCGCGAGCCGCTGATCGAGGTCAAGCACCGCCTGCTGATGCCGGATGGACGCGTCAAGCACCTGCATATGATCGCCAGCCCCGTCGAGAGCCGTGGGCATTTCGAATACCTGGGCGCGGTGAAGGACGTCACCGCCGACAAGCTCGCCGAAGAGGCGTTGTTCCATGCACAGAGCCAACTGGCCCACGTCACCCGCATCACCTCCCTGGGCGAATTGGCCGCCTCGATTGCCCATGAAGTGAACCAGCCGTTGACCGCCATCACCAGCAGTGGCGAAGCCTGTCGCCGCTGGCTCGACCGCGCCGAACCCGACCTCAATGAAGCCCGCCAGTCCCTGGACCGCATCGTCTCCAGCGCCTGCCGCGCCAGCGAGGTGATCAGCCGCATTCGCGCGCTGTCACGCAAGTGCGACCCACTGCGCAAACCCGAGTCGCTGGACGCCATCGTCAACGAAACCCTGGGCCTGGTGCAGCACGAACTGTCCCGCCATAAAGTACGCAGCCGCGTGGAACTGGGCGTGCTCGACGCACAGATCAACGCCGACCGCGTGCAGCTGCAACAGGTGCTGATCAACTTGATCATCAATGCCTGCCACGCCATGGAAACCGTTGCCCCGCGCCAGCGCCTGCTGCGGGTGCGCACCTGGGTAGACGGCGACAATGTCCTGCTCGAAGTGGCCGACCAGGGCATCGGCATTGACGCCAAGGACCTACCGACCTTGTTCCAACCCTTCTTCACCACCAAGCCCGATGGCCTGGGCATGGGCCTGTCGATCTGCCGTTCGATCATCGACTTCCACGGCGGCCGCCTCTGGGCCGCCAGCACGCCCGGCGAGGGCACCGCATTCACCTGCTCACTGCCACTGTTGGCCAAGGAGGCCCCATGAACGACCTTCACCCGATGAACCGCGTAATCAGCCAGGAACCCTGGGTGTATATCGTCGATGATGATCGCCCGCTGCGCGAATCCCTCGGCAGCCTGTTGCGCTCGGTGGGCCTGCAGGTCCAGCTGTTTGCTTCGGCCGCCGAGTTCATGCATTTCCCACGCCCCGACCTGCCCAGTTGCCTGGTGCTCGACGTACGCCTGCAAGGCACTAGCGGCCTGGATTTCCAGAATGAATTGGTGGCGGCGCGGATCAACCTACCCATCGTGTTCATGACCGGCCACGGCGACATCGCCATGACCGTGCGCGCGATGAAAGCCGGTGCCGTGGATTTCCTGGCCAAGCCGTTCCGCGAGCAGGACCTGATCGACGCGGTGTGCGCCGCCCACGCCAAGGACAAGGCGCGGCGTGAAGCCGAGCGCGGCGATGATGAACTGCGCAGCCGCTACGCCACCCTCACCCCCCGCGAGCAAACGGTGATGGCACTGGCGGTTTCCGGCCTGATGAACAAGCAGATTGCCGGCGAAATCGGCCTGAGTGAAATCACCGTGAAGATCCATCGCGGCCAGGCGATGCGCAAGATGCTCGCGCGCTCTTTCGCTGATCTGGTACGTATGGCCCAGGCCCTCGGCATCCCGGTCAAGCAGCAGGTTGGGTATACGCACGTATAGTATGTTGCCGGTGTGGACGGCGTATCGTGGGGTGATGGCGGGTTGCTTCCATGTGCAGCCCGATAGCCTCCAGGTAACGAAATGTCCGACACGAAGATAATTGCCATCGTCGATGATGATGAGTCCGTTCGCCTGGCACTGGATGGGCTGCTGCGCTCCAACGGCTACAGCGTCCGGCTCTATGCGAATGCCGAAGCCTTTCTCGGCTCCGATGCCCCCCGCACCACCGCCTGCCTGATCAGCGACATCCAGATGCCTGGCCTCACCGGCATCCAGCTCTACGAAACCCTGCATGCCGATGGCGTCTCACTGCCGGTGATTTTCATCACCGGCTACCCCGGCCCGCCGCCCAGTATCGACCCGGCATTGCCGCCGCCGATTGCATTCTTTCCCAAGCCGTTTTCCTGCGCCCAACTGATGGCCTGCCTCGCCGATGTGCTGGGCCGCTAATACCTTGGTATAGCCGCCTCACACCTACGCATGCCTGCATTGACCCTAGGTAGAAGTGTTCAAGGCAGGCCACCTGGATAGTCTGGCTCCACACAGTCCCACTCACGCAACAACGCCTCTCCAGGAGCAAACCATGAAACAGCACATTCTTATTATTGGCGCAGGGTTCGGTGGTGTCTGGAGCGCGTTGAGCGCGGCCCGCCTGCTGGACAAACATGACCGCAACGACGTGCAGATCAGCTTGCTCGCCCCGCAACCGGAACTGCGCATCCGCCCACGTTTCTACGAGCCCGATGTGCACACCATGATGGCGCCGCTGGGCCCGTTGTTCGACGCGGTGAACGTGACGTTCATCGAAGGCGCGGCGGACAGCATCGATGAAAACGGCAAGCAAGTGACCTACCGCGACGCAAGCGGCACTTCGACTACGATCAAGTACGACCGCTTGGTGCTGGCCGCCGGCAGCCGCCTGAATCGTCCGCAGATGCCAGGCATAGAGCATGTCTTCGATGTGGACCAGATCGAAGACGCCACACGCCTCGAAGCGCATATCAAGGCCTTGAAGAACCTGCCTGACAGCGCAGCGCGCAATACCGTGGTGGTCGCCGGGGGTGGTTTTACCGGTATCGAGACCGCCACCGAAATGCCGGCGCGCCTGCGTGAAGTACTGGGTGACAAGGCTGACATTCGCATCGTGGTGGTTGACCGTGGCCCGCAGATCGCCGCGTCCATGGGCGATGGCATTCGTCCCTCGATCATCGAAGCGAGCACCGAATTGGGCCTGGATTGGGTGCTTAACACTTCTGTCGCCTCGGTGGATGCCGGCGGCGTGACCCTGGCGAATGGGCAACGGATCGAATCCAGCACTGTAATCTGGACCATCGGTTTTCGCGCCAACCCGCTCACCGAACAGGTCAGCGGCACCCGCGACCCCCAGGGCCGCCTGCATGTGGACGGCAACCTCAAGGTCAAGGGCCAGGCTGACGTGTTCGCCGCTGGCGACGTGGCCTACGCCGCCACCGATGACTTGGGCAACTTCGCCGGCATGTCCTGCCAGCACGCCATCGCCCTGGGCCGTTATGCCGGCAATAACGTGGCCGCCGACCTGATCGGCGTCGCGCCGATGACCTACAGCCAGCCCAAGTACGTGACCTGCCTCGACCTCGGCGCCTGGGGCGCGGTGTTCACCGAAGGCTGGGACCGCCAGCTGAAACTGGTCGGCCAGGAAGCCAAGGACCTCAAGCACCAGATCAACACCGTGTGGATCTACCCTCCGGCCGCTGATCGCACCGTGGCGCTGGCGGCGGCGGACCCGTTGATTCCGGTGGCCTGATCTCCGTACTCCCTACACCGGCCAGCTCACTCCTTGCTGACCCGGTCATTCCCGAGCGCCCGCCGATGATGTTTAGGCGGGCGTTTTTTTATCGTCCTCACCCAACGAACGCGCCGCCAAGGCCCCCATCACCCCGCCCACCATCGGCGCCAGCCAGAACAGCCAAAGCTGCGCCAGGTACTCGCCCCCGGCAAACAACGCCGGCCCGGTGCTGCGTGCCGGGTTCACCGAAGTATTGGTCACCGGGATCAACACCAGGTGTATCAGCGCCAGCGCCAAGCCAATCGCAATCGGCGCAAAGCCAGGCACCGCGCCCGGTGCGGTCACACGCATGATGATGAACAAGAAGAAAAACGTAGCGATGAACTCCGCGAGCAACGCGGCCTTCATGTCGAAGTGGCCAGGGCTCAACGGACCATAACCGTTGGCGGCAAACCCACCCACTGTGAAATCCGGCTGCCCATTGGCAATCAGGTACAAGGCGGCCGCCGCGCCCATCGCACCGGCAACCTGCGCCGCGATATACGGCAGCACATCACCGCCGGCCACACGACGCCCCGCCCATAAGCCCAGGGTCACTGCCGGGTTGAAATGCCCACCGGAAATACCGCCTACCGCATAGGCCATGGTCAGCACCGTGAGCCCGAACGCCAGTGAAACGCCGACAAACCCAATGCCCAGTGCCGGGAAAGCCGCCGCCAGGATGGCGCTGCCACAGCCGCCGAACGTCAGCCAGAAAGTACCGATAAACTCGGCGGTCAAACGCTTTTGCACAATCGACTCCATTGCTGTTCAAGTGCCGTCACCACAGACCGTGGGCGGTCGTGGGGGACGGTAGCAATGGGTATCAAAAGGCTGTGTAAGACTTGTCTGGATTAATGCTTTTGAACGTTTAACGTCTGGAGAGTGAATAGGGGTCTTTGAACTAAAACCCGCTTACAACTGAACAGATGATCCAGCTGTCTGACTGCACTAGCATTGCCGACGACTAAGTCAATGGCGTACAAACAGCGTCATCGAACACTGGAGATAACCATGAGCAAATTTTTTGATGAGCTGATGGAAAGCGTGCAACAAATGGACGAAATAGTCCGAGGCGAGCGTCAGCCCTCTCGCGAATTTATTGTTGACGCGCTTCAAGCCAAACAAATCCGTAAGGCAACCGGCCTGACTCAAGCCAAATTCGCTGCGATGATCGATGTTCAAATCGGCACACTGCGTAATTGGGAACAGGGGCGACGGGAACCAACAGGGCCGGCCAAAGCGCTGTTGAGGGCCATCTACAATGACCCTGTGCATGTGTTGAATGCATTGGCGCCTTAGCCCAACGGTGGCTGGCGCGGGGTTTTGACTCAGGCTCGCGCCACACCCTGCCCAAACCGGCGGATCGCCAGGCAATACCCAATCAACGCCAGCGCCGCCAGCAACCCGCCCGCCGCGCCGATCCAGGCAAAGCCAAACTGGCTGCCGACCCAACTGCCCATCAGGGCGCCGCCGCCGATGCCGATGTTGTAGATGCCGGAAAACATCGCCATGGCCACGTCGGTTGCATCCGGGGCCAGCACCAGCACCTTGGATTGCATCGCCAGGCCAAAACCCATGATCGCCATGCCCCAGAACACGCTCAACACCACCAGGTAGGATTCTGCACCACTCAACGGCAGCAGCAGCGCCAGGCACGCGGCGAGGATGAATACCGCGCCGACCACGAACAGGTGCGGGTTGAATCGGTGCACCAGGCTGAACAGCAGCGAGCCGATGATGCCGGCGCCGCCGAACACCAGCAGGATCAGGGTGACCGCGCTGCCGCTCATGCCGGCGACGCCTTCGACGAAGGGTTCGATGTAGCTGTAGGCCGTGAATTGCGCGGTCACGGTCATGGCCGTGAGCACGTACAACGCCACCAGCGCCGGGCGCTTGAACAGCAGCGGCAGGCTGCGCAGGGAGCCGGAATTCTGGCTCGGCAGCAGCGGCAAGGTGCGCGCCAGCCAGAACACCAGGGCGGCGGCGAACGCGCCGATCACCAGGAACGTGGTGCGCCAGCCCATGGCTTCGCCCAGCAGGCGGCCCAACGGGATACCCAACACCATCGCCAAAGAAGTACCGGTAGCCAACAGGCCGAGGGCTTGCACCTGCTTGCCTTCCGGCGCCAGGCGCACTGCAAGGGACGCGGTGATCGACCAGAACAAGGCGTGGGACAAGGCAATGCCAATGCGGCTGATCATCAGGAGGCCGAAGCTGTTAGCGACACTGGAAAGGATGTGGCTGACGATAAACATGCAGAACAGCACGATCAGCAGCTTGCGCCGTTCGACGTTGCGAGTCAGTAGCATCACCGGCAGCGAGGTCAGGGACACGATCCAGGCGTAGATGGTAAGCATCAGGCCGACACTGGACACGGGCATGTCGAAGCTGGCACCGATGGCGCTGAGCAGCCCGACGGGCACGAATTCGGTGGTATTGAACACAAAGGCGGCCAACGCGAGGGCGATGACCGGTTGCCAGTTGGCTTGGGGCGTTGCGGCTGAAATGCTCATTGAAGGGCGCGGTACTCGGACGATGATCAGACGGCCACCCAGGACAAGCGCCGCCGCCGAGCATTCTATAGGTTTCTGGCGCGGCTGTTGACGCCGATCCGGCTCAAAACAACCTCAACCCCATTACGGCGCGCTCAGGGTGACCACGTAGGCCCCCGATTGAATGGGCTTGCCGAGGGCGTCCACCAGCACATACCGTTGGTCGTAATAGCGCCCATCACTGCTGTCGGCGACCAACCTGACCTTGGCCTGCGCAGTGCCCAGCGCTTTCACCGTGCCCACCGGTTGCACCGCCAACTGGCTGCCACGCAGGGCCTGGGGGCAGCCTTTGAGTTCCACCGTCGACCCACCCGGCGCAGCCGAATTACAACTTGGCTCGACAATACTGCCGTGAAATTGAATGACGCCTGAGGGCGCCGCCAGGCAAGCCCCCGCCCATACCGCAAGAACGCCGGTAACCAGTGACAAACGTTTAACGTTCATGTCGACGCTCCTTCTTGGGTAGTTAAGAAGGTAGTCGTCTGGCCCGGCGTTTACTTGAGCTTATTCGGCAAAGGCTGTGACGTAGATCAAGGATCCACCTGCCCCATCATTTCCGGGATGCTTTCCGGCCGCTTGGCGTAACGCTGGGCCAACGCCGCGCAAACCATCAGCTGAATCTGGTGGAACAGCATCAGCGGCAGAATCAGCACGCCCATGGTTGCCCCGGCAAACAATACCTGGGCCATCGGCACGCCGGTTGCCAGGCTCTTCTTCGAACCACAGAACAGGATGGTGATGCGGTCTTCCTGATTGAAGCCAAAGGCCTTGCCCAGCACGGTCGAGGCCACCAGCACCAAGGCGAGCAACACGCAGCACGCCACCACCAACCCACCCAGCTCCCACAACGGGATCTGGTGCCAGATGCCTTCGTTGACCGCTTCGCTGAACGCGCCATAGACCACCAGCAGAATCGAGCCCTGATCAACGAACTTCAGCCAGGATTTATTGCGGCCGACCCACTCGCCGATCCAGCGACGGGCAATCTGCCCGGCGATGAATGGCAACAGCAATTGCACGCTGATCTTCAGGATCGCGTCGACGGTTGAGCCACCCTCGCCGTGCACGTTGAGCAACAGTGTCACCAGCAACGGCGTGAGGAAGATCCCGAACAGGCTGGACGCCGCCGCACTGCAAATCGCCGCCGGAATATTGCCCCGCGCCAGCGACGTAAACGCAATCGCCGATTGCACCGTGGCCGGCAGGGCGCAGAGGTAGAGCATGCCCATGTACAGGTCTTTGCCGATCAGCGGCGACAACACCGGCTTGAGCGCCAGGCCCAGCAGCGGGAACAGCACGAAGGTCAGGCTGAACACCAACAAATGCAGGCGCCAGTGCCCGGCACCGGCAACAATCGCCTGGCGCGACAGCTTGGCACCGTGCAGGAAGAACAGCAGCGCAATCGCAAGGTTGGTGACCCAGCCGAAGGCCACGGCGGTCTGGCCGCTGGCGGGCAGCAGGGAAGCGAGGATCACCGTGGCGATCAGCGTCAGGGTGAAGTTGTCGGGCAGAAAACGGGGGCGAGTCATAAGCAGGATCTTCCAGGGGTTGCCAAGAGCGTCGTCGCGACTCTAACGTAACGGCTTGTTACCGACTAACGCCAATGAGCCAGTAAATGCCGCCTAAAGGACATGATAAGACCGTCCGCCGCAGTGTGCCTGGGCTTTCCAGCCTGCCACGGCCGGTGTACGGACGCACCGAATCCTTGCCCAATCGTGCGCTGACCCGTCGCCACAGCCACCCGTGGGTGCAATTGTCCTACGCGATTTCCGGGGTGCTGGAGATCCAGACCAGTGTCGGCCGCTTCGTCGCGCCGCCTCAGCGCGCGGTGTGGATTCCGGCGGGTATGCCGCACCGCGTGTTCAGTTCGCCCCACACGGAGATGCGCAGCCTGTACCTGGATTGCAGCGTCACCGCCTGGGCGGATGAGCGCTGCCATGTGCTGGAGGTGAGCAGTTTGCTGCGGGAGTTGATCCGCAGTTTCAGCGAACTGCCGGTGGAATATGCCGAAGATGGGCCGGATGGGCGTTTGGCCCAAGTGGTGCTGGACCAACTGGCGGCGGCGCCGCAAGTCGACTTGATGCTGCCGCTGCCGCTGGACCCGCGTTTACGCCAGATCTACCGCAGCTTGAATTCACACCCGGAGCAGCAGACGACCTTGGGCCAGTGGAGCCAGAAGCTGGGGGTGAGCGAGAAGACCCTCAGCCGCTTGTTCCTGAGCGACACCGGGCTGACCTTTCGGGCGTGGCGCCAGCGTTTGCGATTGCTCACCGCCCTGCCCGCCCTGGAGCAGGGCGAGCGGGTGACGGATGTGGCGCTGGGGTGTGGGTATGAATCCACCTCGGCGTTTATCAATGCATTTCGCCAGCAGTTCGAGGCGACGCCGGGTGAGTTCTTTCGCTAGGCGGAAGCCTTCGCCAGCATCGCCTGGAGCAACACATCCGCGCCCGCCGTCGACCATTCCTGGGAAATTTCTTCCGCCTCGTTATGGCTCAACCCATCCACACAGGGCACAAAGATCATCGCCGTCGGCGCCACCTGGTTCAGGTAGCAGGCATCGTGCCCGGCGCCGGAAATCATCGGCCGATGGCTATAGCCCAACGCCTGCGCCGACGCCCGCACGACTTCGACACAGCCCGCATCAAAGGCAATCGGCGCGTACTGGAAGATCTGCTTCACGCTGTGCTGCAAGCCAATGCCGTCGGCAATCTGCGCCACGGCATCACGCAACTGCTGGTCCTGGCGTGCCAAGACCGCTTCATCGGGGTGACGGAATTCCACACTGAAAAACACCCGCCCCGGCACCACGTTGCGTGAGTTGGGGAAGATATTCGCCATGCCCACCGTGGCCCGCCCTTCGGCGCCCTGCTCCAGGCCCAGCCCGTTGACGGCCTCGACCACCCGGGCAAAACCGAGCAAGGCATCCAGGCGGTGGTCCATGGGCGTGGTGCCCGCGTGGGCGCTGCGGCCGCTCAGTTCCACTTCGTACCAGCGCTGGCCCTGGGCGCCGGTGACCACGCCGATGGTAATGCCCTGTGCTTCGAGGATCGGGCCTTGTTCGATATGCAGTTCGAACGCGGCGTGGATCGCTTGGCCGCCCACCGGCTCGGTGCCAGCGTAGCCGATTTGCTGCAGCGCCTGGCCAATGGTCACGCCGGCTTTGTCTTCACGGGACAGCCCGTATTCCAGGTCAAACACGCCCGCGTAGACGCCCGACGAAATCATCGCCGGCGCAAAGCGTGAGCCTTCTTCGTTGGTCCAGTTGACCACTTCGATGGGCCGGTCGGTCTCGATCCCCAGGTCATTCAGGGTGCGCAGCACTTCCACGCCCGCAAGCACGCCGTAGATGCCGTCGTACTTGCCGCCAAAGGGCTGGGAGTCGCCGTGGGAACCGGTCATCACCGGGGCCAAATCGTCGAAGCGCCCTGCGCGACGGGCGAAGATATTGCCCATGGCATCCACGCGGATGCTGCAACCGGCCGCCTCGCACCACTGCACGAACAGGTCGCGGCCACGGCGGTCTTCGTCGGTCAGCGCCAGGCGCGAGACGCCGCCTTTTTCGGTGGCGCCGATCTGCGCCATTTCCATCAGCGAAGCCCACAGACGTTCGCCGTTCACACGCGCCAGCTTACTCATGGGGTTTGGCCCGATAGCGGAAGTCACAACGGTGATCGCCGCCCATGATGGTTTGGGTGCGGGTCAACTGGATGTCAGGGTTGTAGCCGACGATAAACAACTCGTCACGGTTGCACGACAGCAGGTGGCCGATCTCGCCCAGGCCCATCTCGTGGTACATCTCGGCGTAGCGGCAGCGTTTGACGTCGTAGTCGTAGTGCTCGGCGTCACTGGCGATGATCTCGACCTTCAGCGCGTCGTCCTTCTCCCACAGCACTTGCAGCTCGACGAAACTCTTGAGGTCGGCGCCCTGCTCTTCCAGCGACGCAAAATGCTTGCCGGCCTGGATCGCGGCATTGCCCACGGCTTCACCGATCACCGCAGCGGCAAAGTCCTTGCCCTGTTCGCGCTTGAGGATCTCGTAGATCGGCTTGATGATTTCGGCCTCGATGCGCCGCCGGGCGAGGATGCCCAGTTCACCTTCCAGTTTGCTCATTGTGTGCCTCCATCAGCTCCACAGAACCGGGTGCCCAACAGGCACCCGACAATACGATTATTGACCGCCTGCCACGCTCACCGGCTGCCATTGATTGGCCTTGACCTGGTAAACGGTGAACGTCGGTTTCTTCAAGTTACCTTCGCCGTCAAAGGCGATGGTGCCGGTCACGCCCTCATAGCTGATGGCGCGCAGCACCGGCAGGTATTTCTGTGGGTCCACCGAATCTGCTTTCTCGATAGCCGCCACCAGCACGCCTACACCGTCGTAGGCGAACGGCGCGTGCAGCTCGATGTTGGTTTTGTAGCGCTCCTTGTAAGCCTGCTCGAATGCCTTGCCGCCCGGCATCTGCGCAATCGCCAGGCCCGGCTCCAGGGCGATCACGCCTTCGCCTTCGTTCTGCGCCAATTGCAGGAAGGTCTGGCTGACGAAACCACCGGCGCCCATCAATGGCGCCTTGATACCCAGTTGCTTGATGCGACGGGCCAACGGTGCGGCCTGGGCGTCGACGCCGCCGAAGAAGATCAGGTCCGGGTTCTGGCTGCGGATATTGGTCAGCACGGCGCTGAAGTCGATGGTCTTGTCGTCCACGTATTCGCGGGACACCACCTTGGCGCCACCGGCTTCGATGGATTTGACGAACTGGTCCGCCAGGCCCTGACCAAAGGCGGTGCGGTCGTCGATCACGGCGATACGCTGGGCCTTGAGGGTTTTCAGGGCATAGTCGCCGGCGACCTGACCGCCATCATCGTCGTGGCCCATGATGCGGAAACTGGTGTCGAACCCTTGCTGGGTGTAAGCGTGACCGGTAGCCACCGGCGCCACCTGGGCGATGCCCGCGTCGTGGTAAACCCGTGCCGCCGGGATGCTGGTGCCGGTGTTCCAGTGGCCGACCACGCCCACCACGCCCTCGTCGACCAGGCGCTGGGCCACGGTGACGGCGGTGCGTGGGTCGGACTGGTCGTCTTCGGACACCAGCTTGAAGGTCACGGCTTCACCGTTGATCTTCGGGTGCTTGGCGTTGGCCTGGTCGATGGCCAGTTGCGCGCCGTTTTCCAGGTCCTTGCCGATCCGGGCCGACGGGCCCGTGAGCGGGCCGGCGAGGCCGATCAACACAGTCTGGTCGGCCTGGGCCACGGCGCTGGCCAGGCTGCTCAGGGCCAGGCCGATCAATGCGGTTTTCTTCAAGGTGTTCATGGGTTATTCCTGCTAAGTGTCGGGCGGGTCGGAACACGCCGGGCGTCCGGTAGCGTCATGGTTTTATTCGCCGAGGTAAGCACTGCGCACCTCGGGGTGTTCAAGCAAATCCTGGGAAGGGCCGGTCAAGGTGATGCGCCCGGTGTCCATCACGTAGGCACGGTCGGTGACTTGCAGCGCCAGCCGTGCGTTCTGTTCAACCAGCAACAGGGTCATGCCCTGGCGACAGACGTCGTCGATCACCTGGAAAATCTTCTCGACCATGATCGGTGCCAAGCCCATGGACGGTTCGTCCAGGATCAACAAGCGCGGGCGTGACAACAGCGCACGGGCCAGGGCGAGCATCTGTTGCTCACCACCGGACAGCAGCCCGGCGGACTGGTGCAGGCGTTCTTCCAGGCGCGGGAAGTGTTCGAACAACTGGCGCATTTCGCGCCGTACTTGCTCGTTATCGCGGCGCAAAAAGGCGCCAGCCTGCAGGTTTTCCAACACACTCATGCGCGCGAAAATCCCACGGCCCTCGGGGACCATGGCGATGCCCTGGCGCAGCAGGTGTTCCGGGGCCTGGCCGAGAATCGATCGCCCGGCAAAATGGATCGACCCCTTGGCCGCCGGCAGCAAGCCGGTCAAGGCCTTGAGGCTGGAGGACTTGCCCGCGCCATTGGCGCCGATCAGCGTGACACGCTCGCCTTCAGCGATATGCAGGTCCAGGGACTTGACGGCTTCGATGGCGCCGTAGCGCACCTGCAAGCCCTCGACGTTCAACAAGGCTTCAGACATGCGCACTGGCTCCCAGATAGGCCTGGATCACCGCCGGATGCTGACGCACTTCGGCGGGCGGGCCGACGGCGATAACCTGGCCATAGTCGAGCACGCTGATGCGGTCGCATACGCCCATCACCAGCTTGACGTCATGTTCGATCAGCAACAGCGTGTGGCCGTCGTCACGGATCTTTTCCAGCAGGCCGCGCAGTTGCACTTTCTCGCTGGCGTTCATGCCCGCCGCCGGTTCATCCAGGGCCAGCAAGCGTGGCTCGGTGGCCAGGGCGCGGGCGATTTCCAGGCGGCGTTGATGGCCGTAGCTGAGGCTGTCGGCGCGGTAATGGGCAAAGCCGGCCAGGCCTACATACGCCAACAGACGATGGGCATGGGCGCGGGTTTGCGCCTCTTCTTCCTGCGCACGGCGGTGACGGCTCAAGGCCGCCCACAGGCCGTTGCGGGTGCGCACATGGCGCCCGACCATCACGTTTTCCAGGGCGCTCATGGCATTGAACAGGCGGATATTCTGGAACGTACGGGCAATACCGGCCTCGGCCACCTGATGCACACTGGTGGGCTGGTAGTCACGACCATCGAGCTGGAAGCGCCCGGAGTCCGGGGTGTACAAGCCGGTCATCACATTGAAGAACGTGGTCTTGCCCGCGCCGTTCGGACCGATCAACCCGTAGATCTCACCGGGCTGGATGCTCAGGCTCACATCGGTCAGCGCCGCAACGCCGCCGAAGTGCTTGTTGACCTGGTCTATCTGCAACAGCGGTGCGTTCATCGTGCCACTCCTTTGGGCCACAGCCCGGCCGGTCGGTAGAGCATCGCCAGGATCAGCGCCAGGCCGTAGAACAACTGGCGGATGATTTCCGGGTCCACCAGCACCTGGCCGAACAGCGCCTGTTGCAGTGGGCCCATGCTCGCGCGCAAGGCTTCGGGCAAGGCCGCCAGCAACACGCAGCCGAGGATCACGCCGGGGATATGGCCCATGCCACCCAGCACCACCATGGCCAACACGGCGATGGACTCGTTGAGGGTGAAGGACTCCGGCGAAACAAAACCCTGGAACGAAGCGAACAGCGCCCCGCTCACCCCGCCGAACGCCGCACCGATGGCAAACGCCAACAGCTTGAGGCGCACGGTATTCACGCCCATGGCCTGGGCCGCCTCTTCGTCTTCACGGATCGCCACCCAGGCGCGGCCGATGCGCGAGCGCTCCAGGCGGATGCAGGCAAACAGAATCAGCACCACCAGCGCAGCAAACAGGTAGTAATAGAGGTAGACCGACGGCAGGCGCAGGCCGAACAGCTCCTGGGTGCGACCGAGGTTCACGCCCAGCAGGTTGACCGGATCGACCTGGGCAATGCCTTTAGGCCCGTTGGTGAGATTCACCGGGCGATCAAGGTTGCGCAGCAGGATGCGGATGATTTCGCCAAAGCCCAGGGTGACGATGGCCAGGTAATCGCCGCGCAGGCGCAGGGTCGGTGCACCCAGCACTACGCCGCAACCGGCAGCAAGCAGCGCGCCCAACGGCAGGATCAGCCAGATCGAGGTGTGCATCCCTGCCGGCAACAGCGCGGCCAATGCCGGGAACTGTTGCAGCAGATGGGGTGACGAGAGCAACGCTGCCAGATAGGCACCCACCGCGTAAAACGCGATGAAGCCCATGTCCAGCAGCCCGGCGTAACCGACCACGATATTCAGGCCAAGGGCGAGCATGATGTACAGCAGGGCAAAGTCCAGGGTACGCACCCAGGTGTTGCCGCCGGCATGCCCGACGATCCAAGGCGCCAATACCAGGGCCACGGCGAACAGCAGCAAGCCAAGGCTGGCGCGTTTATTGGGAGAGAGAGACGTGATCATGCGCGGGTCGCCAAACGTTCGCCCAACAGCCCGGAAGGACGGAACACCAGCACCGCGATCAACACGATAAAGGCGAACACATCCTGGTAATTACTGCCGAACACGCCGTTGGTGGCCGCACCCAGGTAACCGGTGCCCAGGGCTTCGATCAGCCCCAGCAGCAGGCCGCCGAGCATGGCGCCCTTGAGGTTGCCGATGCCGCCCAGGACCGCTGCGGTGAAGGCTTTGATACCGGGCAAAAAGCCCATGTAGAAATGCGCGCTGCCATAGTTGCTGGCCATCATGATCCCGGCGAGTGCTGCCAGGGCGCCGCCGATGGCGAAGGTGATGACGATAATCCGATTGGGGCTGATGCCCATCAGGCTGGCGACCTGGGGGTTTTCCGCCACGGCACGCATGGCCCGGCCGAAGCGCGTGCGCTCCACCAACACCAGCAGCGCGACCATCACCGACAAGGCGATGGCAATGGTAGTCAACGCCGTGACGTTGGTAATCGCCGGGTGCGCCGAGGCTCCGGCCAACACTTCAATCGGCGCCAGCGGCAGCAGTTGCGGGAACATCTGCGGGTTACGGGTCCAGACCAGCATGGCGATGGTTTGCAGCAACAGCGACACGCCAATCCCGCTGATCAGGGGCGCCAGGCGCGGAGCATGGCGCAGGCGGCGATAGGCGACGCGTTCAATGACCACCGCGAGTACCGCGCAAAACGCCATGGCCACCACGGTTGCACAGAGCAGCACCAGTACTGGCGGCAGTTCTGGAAAGGTCGCCTGCAACAGGCGAATCATCGACAACCCCACCAACGCGCCGATCATCAACACGTCGCCGTGGGCAAAGTTGATGATGCGCAAAATGCCATAGACCATGGTGTAACCCAGGGCCACCAGCGCGTAGAGACTGCCCGTCATCAAACCATTGAGCAGTTGTTGGATAAACCCATCCATCAGGACCAGAAACCTCAGTGCGTGCAAGGGCGGCACACTAAGCATCTATTCTGTTTTTATCAAATATCAGAAAGTCATATGCATATATCAAACGAATAACAGGCCTTTTATGCCAAAAATACGGCACTTATGGCTCTTTATTCAGATTAAAAGTTAGTATTTAATTCAACACATGAATAAATCAGAACAATTAGCCAACGACCCTCCCCTGCGTGCCGTGCGCACCTTCGAAGCGTTCGCGCGCCATGGCGGCGTGAATGCCGCCGCGCGCGAACTGGACGTGTCCGCCTCGGCCATCAGCCATCAATTGCACTTGCTGGAAGATTTCCTGCAACAGCCACTGACCTTGCGTCAGGGCCGCAACCTGGTACTCACCGATGAAGGCCGCGAGTATTACCGCGCGATTCGTTCGGCCTTCGCCGTACTGCGCAGCGCCACCGAGTACGTGCGCGAAAAAAGCGCCACGCGCCAGGTGACCATCAGCCTGATCCCGCTCTTTGGCATCAACCTGTTCATCCCGCGCCTGGCGGATTTTCTGAAGGACCACCCGGCGCTGGACATCAACGTGACCTACGCCAACCACCGCAGTTACCCCAGCGATGCGGCCGACTTGTCGATCCGCTTCGGCACCGGGCATTGGCCGGGTTATCACAGTGAGCCGCTGATCTCCGGCGCGGTGACGCCCTATTGCAGCCGCGATTTCCTGGCGCAACATGGCCCCATCGACTCGCCCGAGGCGTTGAGCCAGCTGCCACTGCTGCACGACGAAGAACGCGGCACCTGGGGCCAGTGGTTCGAAGCGGCCGACGTGGACACCACGGCGCTGAATGGGCTGTTGTTGGAAGACGGCCAACTGGCGCTCACCGCCACGCTCACCGGCCTCGGCTGCGCCTTGCTGCGCGAGCCGTTGGTGGCGCCCCTGGTAGCCAGTGGCGAGTTGGTGAAGTTGTTTGAACGGGAGGTCAATGATGGCCGCCAGTACTACCTGTGCCGGCGGGCCAACAGTGAATTGTCGAGCGAGGGGAATGACTTGTATGACTGGATCAAGCGCAGCTTGATTGCCGGTTAGCTGCCATTGCCGCCATGGGCTTCTTCGAAGAAGTAGTCCTTCCAGCTGGCGGCCTTGTTTTTCAGCACACCGAGTTCCTGCAATTTTTCGGCGTAGATGTAAGTGCGCTGCGGCACGATGGTGAAGTCGATTTCCGGGTCCTGGACGATTTTTTCAACCAGGTCCAACGGCAACTTCGACTGTTCTACGCGAATATAGGCCTTGGCCGCAGCCGGTTTGTCGGCCTTGATAATGGTCTCGGCCTCGGCCAGCGCGTCATAGAACGCCTTGTAGGTCTTGGGGTTTTCGTCGTGGAATTTCTGCGTGGTGTAGAGCACGTTGAACGTCGCCTGCCCGCCCAGGATGTCGTAGGAACTGAGCACCTTGTGCACGTTGGGATTCAACAGTTCCTGGTACTGGAACGGCGGGCTGGAGAAGTGCGAATTGATCTCCGAGCCGCCGGCAATCAGCGCGGCGGTCGCGTCGGGGTGAGCCAGGCTGATGGAGATGTCGTCAAACTTCTTGTAGTTGGCGTCGCCGAACTGCTTGGCGGTCTCGATCTGCAAGGTGCGCGACTGGAAACCCACGCCGGCGGCGGGCACGGCGATGCGGTCTTTTTCGGTGAAGTCCTTGAGAGTCTTCACGTTGGGGTTGTTGGTCAGCAGGTAGTTGGGCATCGAGCCAAGGGAAGCGATGGCCTTGACGTTCTGCTTGCCCTGGGTGCGGTCCCACAGGGTGAGCATCGGCGGCACCCCGGCCGAGACCACGTCCAACGCACCCGCCAGCAGCGACTCATTCATCGCCGTGGCGCCGGAAATGCTGTTCCACTCCACCTGGATGTCCAGGCCCTGTTCCTTGCCGTGCTTTTCGATCAGGTGCTGGTCGCGCACCACGTCGAGGATCAGGTAGCCGATCCCGAATTGCTGGGCGATGCTGATCTTGCCTTCGGCCTGGGCACCGATACTGATCAAGGCGGTTGCAGCGGCCAGCAAGGTCAGGGAAGAACGCTTGAACGTCATAGGAGTCTGCCGGGTTTTTAAGAAGGTGATGGAGCCTAGCGGCGATTTTTAAGACAGGAAAAGAATATCGGGATCTATTGTTATGCAAATAACCCACAAACGGGCGTTCGGCTGGTATCGTGCCGCGCTTTGAAAACCTGCCGCACACTGCGAGGAAATGGACGTTGAACACTGACGAAAAAATGACCGGGGACCTGTTCGAGGTGGATAAGCGCCTGTCACTCAAACCCGTGGTGGACTTCAACGCCTACCTGCGCAGCGCCTTCGGCGACGGCCCATGCAGCTGCATCCGCTGCACGGCCAGCCAAGGTAATGAAACTGGCTATGAGTTCCAGCACACCTTCACCTTCGACGGCAAACCCACCCACCGCCGCTTCGCCACCACGGCGGGCAGCGATGTGTTGCAAGCGTTGAAGAAAGCCTGGTTGTCGTACACCAAGGCCGAGCTGCCATTGAGCGGTGTGCTGGCACTGGACACGGTGAAGGAGTTTGTCGAACCGCAACTGCACAAACGCCTGGCACCGCTGTTTTTGGCCAGTGGGTTGGTCAAGGAGGTAGAGGGGGTGTTGCAGGTTCAGCCGCAGGCGGCGTGATCAGCTGTTCTGACCGCCGTCGACATTCAGCGTGGCACCGGTGATATAGGCGGCGTCCTCACCGACCAAAAACGCCACCACTCCGGCGATTTCTTCCGGCTGGCCATAACGCCCCAATGCGGTCATCTGCTTGACCAGCGGCGCCATATCGCTGGTCTCTGGGTTCATTTCGGTGTTGATGGGCCCCGGCTGTACAGTGTTCACCGTGATTGCGCGCGGCCCCAAGTCCCGTGCCCAGGCGCGGCCGTACGCCGCCACGGCTGCCTTGCTGGCGGCATAGTCCCCGACACCGGCAAAAGGTACTCGACTGGCAAACATGGTGCCGATCGATACGATGCGACCGCCATCGGCCATCAGCGGCACGGCAGCGCGTACTGCGGCCACCACGCCATTCAGGTTAATCGCTTGCTGGCGGTCCAAAGCGACTGTATCGGCCGCGGGATCGCCCACCACACCCATGCTAAAGACGCCGGCGCTGTTGACCAGGATATCCAGGCGCCCGAAGTGTTCATGCACGGTCCTGACCAATGCGGCAACCGCCCCACCATCAGCTTGATCCGCCGCGACGGCAAGCCCCTTCACCCCATAGGCCTTGATCCCACGCAACACGGCCTGCGCACGCTCGGCGGAGCGGGAGTAACTGAACGCAACGTCTGCACCATCAGCGGCCAGGCGCAGGGCGATGGCGGCGCCGATACCGCGAGACGCACCGGTGACCAATACGACTTTACCTTTGAGAGACTGGGTCATGGTGATTCCTTGAAAAACGGTCGATTCACGGGTTGCGAACCGTAAATCAAGGTAATCTCTTCAACTTAAGTGATAAACGCTGCATTTCTGTATTCCGTATCACTCAACCAGTGACAATCCGCGAGACTCCATGGACTACTTCCAGGCCGTACAGGCGTTTCTACGCATCGTGGAGACCGGCAGTTTTGTCAAAGCCGCCGCACAGTTGCAGGTGCACCCCAATGCCGTGACCAAGATGATGCAGGCGCTGGAGTCTCACTTGCAGGTGAGGTTGCTCAACCGCACCACCCGCACGGTGACGCTGACCCCGGAAGGCAGCGCCTATCATGCCCGCATGAGCCGAGTGCTGGACCAATGGCTGGAAGCCGAGTCAGACATGGCCGTATCCCGCAACCAGCCCAGTGGCAGGCTTCGAATCGACATGGGCACTTCCATCGCCACGTTGCTGGTGATCCCGGCCCTGCGCGATTTTCATGCGCGTTATCCGCAGATCCAGATCGATATCGGCGCCAGCGACCGTACCGCCGACCTGGCCAGTGAAAGCATCGACTGCGTGATCCGGGGTGGGCACTTGGCAGATTCGGCATTGATCGCACGACGTTTGGGCAGCCTGGACTTTGTCACCTGTGCCACACCGACTTACCTGGCAGCCCACGGGATACCCAGCCACCCTGCAGAACTGGAAGAGGGCCACACGCTGGTGCGCTATTTTTTCCCCGGCAGCGGCAAGCAAAACAGACTGGAATTGTCACACGGAGAGGAAAAAGTTGCGGTGGAGGGTCGGCATTTCGTGGCGGTCAACGACAGCAACGCCTACCTGGCGGCAGGCCTGGCCGGACTGGGAATACTCCACACGTTGCGCTTCATGGTGCAACCGCACATCGATTCGGGCGCACTGGTGCCGGTGTTACACGAATGGTCAGCGGCGCCCAATCCATTGTCGGTGGTGTACATGCCCAACCGGCATCTGAGTGCACGGGTGCGGGTGTTTGTGGAGTGGCTGGTAGAGTTGTTTGCCGCACACCCTCATGTGCGGCAAGGATCAGACCGTCAGTAACCCACACCCCGCACACCACCGGAAGCCCGGATCGATTCGCCGGTCACCCAATGAGCCTCATCGGAGGCGAGGAACACAGCCAGCGGCGCGATATCTTCCGGCTCACCAAAGCGCCCAAGGGGCGTACCGGCGATCAGCGACTGGCCAAATTCGCCGGCAAAATTGCCATCGGTGGCCGGCGTGTTGGTATGGCCCGGCAGGATCGAGTTGACCCGGATCCCCTTCGGCCCCAATTCCCGCGCCAGGGCGAAGGTCAGCGTGTCCACTGCGCCCTTGGTGGCCGAGTACACGCTGGAAGCCAGGTAGGGGTCGGTGCTGAGGATCGAGCTGATGTTGATGATGCTGCCGCCCTGCTCCAGCAACTTCACCGCTTCGCGCGCCGCCAGCAGATAACCCAGCACGTTGAGGTTGAACTGTTTGTGAAAGGCCTCTTCGGTCAGGTCTTCAATCATCTGGAACACCGCGACGCCTGCGTTGTTGACCAGGATATCCAGCGTGCCGAATTGCTCACCGACCGTTGCGAACAGCCGCGTAACGTCGGCGCCCACACTCATGTCCGCCTGCACACTGATCGCTTTGCCGCCGTGCTGCTGGATATGCGCAACCACTGCGTCGGCGTCTGTTTGACTGGTGGCGTAATTGACCACCACGGTCGCGCCGGCTGCCGCCAAGCCTTTTGCGATCCCTGCGCCGATGCCTTTCGAGGCACCGGTGACCACTGCAATTTTTCCGTCGAGCTTCATGATTCTGGTCTTCCCAAGGTTGAGTGATGTCGCTTGCCACCAGTATTCGGCCCCCCATAGGAATGCCGGTTGCCGGTTCTTCTCCCATGCTTGCCTATTCTTCTCAGCCGGCTTGCTTTGCCCGTCGACCTGGCTCAAGGTCGCTGCATGAACGACGACCTGGATGAACTGCGCCGCCTTGTGATGCGCGCCGACAACAAATGGACCGACACCGGCCTGCCTCGCGTGGCGATGGTGCGCGCCGAAGCGTGCGCGGATCAGGTGTATCAGCCGATGCTGCACCTGGTGCTGCAAGGTTCGAAGACACTCTCCATCGGCGATCAGGTCGCGACCTACGGGCCGGCCAGTTACTTCGTGGTGCCGGTGGAGGTGCCGGCTACCGGCCAGGTCCATCCTTCGGCCCCCACACTGCCCTACCTGGCGCTCAGCCTGACCCTGGAACCCTCGATGATTGCTGCCGTGCTGGCAGACGAGCGTCAACCCGCCGAACGCCCGCGCACCCAACGGTTCGCGGCGGTGCAGGCGTCGGAGGAAATGCTGGATGCATGGCTGCGTATGCTGCGGTTGATGGATCGACCCAACGAGGCGGCCGTACTGGCGCCCCTGATCGAGCGGGAAATCCTGTTTCGGGTCCTGCAGGGTCCGCTGCGCGAAACCCTGGTGGACATGGCACGCCCCGATGGTCGCCTGGCGCAGATCCGCCGCGCCACCGAGTGGATCCGCCAGCACTACACCGAACCTTTTCGCGTGGAGCCGCTGGCGGCCATGACCGACATGAGCGTGGCGGCGTTCTACCGGCATTTCAAAGCCATCACCGCGATGACGCCAATTCAATACCAGAAACGCTTGCGCCTGTTGCGGGCGCGTTGGTTGCTGCTGTTCGACACCCTGGATGCCGCGTCCATCGCCTTCACCGTGGGTTACGAAAGCGCCTCGCAGTTCAGCCGCGAATATGCGCGGCTGTTTGGTTTGCCACCGGTGAAGGACGCGGCCCGGTTCAAAAGCCCGGCCTGACGCTGTTGTGGTGAGTGAGCTTGTGTGGTGAGCGGGCTTGCCCGCTCACCACAGGAACGTTACACGCCCGCCAGTACCGCCGGATCACCGGAACGCCAGACGTTATCCACCGTCACCCGTTGGATCAGCCAGACGCTGGCCTCCCTGACCAACTCAACGTCATAACGGTTCTTCATCAAGTAGTGCCGCGACGGGTCGCTTTGCGGCACATGTTGCGCCTCCACCAGCGCGTCCAGGCGGGCGCTGTCGCCGTCCAGCGTCACCCGCGCGTTGCTCACGGAGTGTGTGGTGTCGAGCTGGCTGAGCGCCCCCGACAGCGCCGCGACGATGGTGTCGCGGCCTTCCAGCACGGGGTATTCAAAGCCGGCCTTGGCGGCCGCCGGACGAAAATCCGACACGGCGTTTTGAGTGAAGGCCGAAGCCAGCAGGGCCGGATCGTTCTGGTCGATGCCCGCCGCAAAGCGATGCAGGGTGTCGATCACCGCGAACGTGTCGGCGGTGGTTTGAAACTCAGTAGACGTCATGGGGCGATTCCTGTGGCGATTAATAATCGATGATCCGGGTGCCGGCAATCGTCTGGGCAAAGCCCACGCCGAACAGTTTGGCCGGGGTTTCGAAACCGGCCCGGCGTTCGCCGCCGAGTACACGGCGTGCCGCTTCCACGGCGGCCAGTGGGGTGTAGCTGTAGCCGTTGATGGTCTCGATCACAGAGCGCGCCACCGAACCATCGAGGCCGGTGACTTCGGCCACGGCGCGCGCGCGGTGGGCATCACGCTGGGCTTGGGTAGGGCCGTCGGGCAGCAGCGACAAGTCGCCCTCAGGGAAGGCTTCGCCGGTGATGTGCACGTACAGGGCGATCGTCGGGATGGCGCTGGAATGCCAGGCAGTCACCAGGTCACCAAACGACAACGGCGCGCACAGAGCCGGTCCGTCGCCAAAGTCCAGGTGCTGAGGCTGGGCGTCCGGTGTGGCGACCAGTTCACCCTCGATGCGCACCATCACGCCTGCACCGATGATCTCGCTGACACTCATGGCCGAACCACGGGACATCGCGCCGGGCACCTGCAAGGCGATTTTTATCGACTGCGGCTGCTGCACACGGCTGGCGACGTGCATGGCCAGGCAGTCGGTGGGCACCACGTCCCAGCCCACGCCGGGCAGCAACATCACGTCCGCTTCGGCGCCGAGTTGCTCGGCAAGGCGGTACACGTTGATTTCGGCGGTGATGTCCAGGTAGTCGGTGCCATTGGCAATACAAGCGCGCATCAGCGCTGCGGCGGTCTGGGCAAACGGCCCGGCAAAGTTGAGCAGCACGTCGATGCCTTCCAACTGGGCGGTATCTGCCGTGAATACGCGGTACGGCGCGTCCAACTCAACCGCCAGGGAGGCGAGGCGCTCGGCGTTGCGGCCGGCCAATACCAGGTTGAGACCCAGTGTTTTCGCGTGGTGCGCCGCCATGCGTCCGGTGTAGCCGGTGGCGCCGTAGATCATCAAGGTTTTCATGAGGTGTGCTGCCAGTTCTTGTAGACGAATTCGAGGCTGTAGCCGTCCGGGTCCAGCACGTTGGCCGCGTAGTAGTTGGGGTCGTAGTGCAGGCGTGCGCCCGGTGCGCCGTTGTCGGTGGCGCCGTTGGCCAGGGCGGCGGCGTAGGCGTTTTCCACCTCGGCGCGGTTATTGGCGACGAAGCCCACATGCACCGCTCGCCCCTCCACCACGCCTTCGCGCAGCCAGAAGAACATCCGGCCGTGGGCGCCAAAGCCCTTCAGGTCCGGATGGCCGGGCGGGCCGTCCTTGCCGTCGTAGTCATGCCGCGCGGTGATGCCGAGCGGCGTCAGGGTGGCTTCGTAGAAGCGGATCGAGCGTTGGATATCGCTCACCGAGATAAACAGATGATCGAGCATGGTGGAGCCTCCTGATTCAAATGATGTAGCCGCCCGCGACCTCGACGGTCTGGGCATTGATCCAGCGGCCTTCTTCCGACAGCAACAGGGCGATAACCCGTGCCACGTCTTCCGGTTCGCCTACACGGCCGAGGGCGGTTTGCCCGGCCAGCAGGGCTTCGAATTCATCGTTCAAGCCACCGCCCAGTTCGGTGCGTATGGCACCGGGGGACACGGCGTTGGCACGGATACGTCGCTCACCGAACTCCTTGGCCATGTAGCGCGTGAGCACATCCAGGCCGCCCTTGAACGCCGCGTAAGGCGCAACGCCCGCCGTCGCGACACGAGTGGTGGCGCTGGTAAGGTTGACGATGCTGGCGTGTTCTTCCAGCAGCGGCAGCAGGGTTTGGGTCAGGAAAAACGGCCCCTTGAGGTGCACGTTGAACAGGCCGTCGAACTGCGCTTCGGTCACCGACTCAAGGGGGTTGAACAGGCCGTAGCCGGCGTTGTTCACCAGGCCGCTCAAGGTGCTTGCGCCCCAGGTGGCCTGCAGGGCGTGCGTCACCGCCTCACGGAAGACAGGGAATGTGCTGACAGCCGCAACGTCCAATTCCAGCGCCACGGCTTTCCCGCCGCTGGTCTCGATACGCTGGACCACCGCCTGTGCCGCATCCGGGTTGCGGTTGTACGTCAGGATCACGCCATGCCCCTGACGTGCACACAGCTCGGCAGTACTGGCACCGATCCCACGGCTGCCTCCGGTAATCACGATAACGCCCATGGCCTGCTCCACTGCTGAAAAGTTGAGTGACCACAGTAGTCATCGCCCGACTCTTAGACGCAGCCGTTCCTACTCCAATCCTGCCTGTTTCTGCTTTTTGCTTGCGCAGGGCTCAACGCAAGGCACAGCATGGTCGCCATGAATACTCAATTGATTGAACTGCGCGCCTTGGCTGCCAAGGCCGAAAACCGCCGCACCGAGACCGGTATCCCCCGCGTGGCGATGGTCCAGGGCGCGATTCCCGAGCATATGCTCGCGGCGGTGTATGACCCGATGATCAACCTGATCCTGCAGGGCAGTAAGTGCATGACCGTGGGCGACCGCACGCTGCATTACGACCCGGCGACGTATTTTGTGATGTCCATCGAGTTGCCCGCAGTCGGCGTGGTGAACCCGGCGATCACGGGCGAACCCTACCTGGCGGTGAGCCTGACGCTTGATCCGACCGTGCTGACCACCCTGCTCAATGACCTGCCGGCCCCCAACGGGCGTTGCGAACAGGAAGCCGGTTTCTCCGTGGCGGCCGTCACGCCCGCCTTGATGGATGCCTGGGTGCGCATGCTGCGCCTGATGGGCGACCCAGTGGCGATTGCCGCCTTGGCGCCCGCGTATGAACGGGAAATCCTCTACCACGTGCTGCAAGGCCCCCACGGCTGGATGTTGCGCGAGATTGCCGCGCCGGATACGGCCATGGCGCGGATCAGCCGAGCGATCCAGTGGATCCGGCGCGACTATGCCGAGCCGATTCGTGTGGAGGCGTTGGCGCAGAAGGCTGCAATGAGTGTTTCGGCATTTCACCGGCACTTCAAGGCCGTGACCAACCTGAGCCCGTTGCAGTACCAGAAACGCGTGCGGCTGTTGCAGGCGCGCACGTTGATGGTGGCCAGTGCCAGCAGCGTGACCAGTGCGGCGTTTGAGGTGGGGTATGAAAGCGCGACCCAGTTCAGCCGCGATTATGCGCGGGTGTTCGGGTTGCCGCCGGCGAGGGATACGGCGCGAATCTTGGCGGCGGCGCGAGGCTGATGTGGCGAGGGAGCTTGTCGAACCGTCCCGCTGGACTGCGCAGCAGGCCCATTTTTTGGGGCCGCTTCGCGGCCCAACGGGAGCAAGCTCCCTCGCCACAGGTTCAGCGTCAATGATTCAATGCGTTACTTGCGCGCAGCCTCCCACTGTTTGAGCAAGTCGCCGTAAGCCACGGTCTCGCCTTTCGGCTTCTCGTTGGCCAGTTTCGGTTTCGGCGCGCCCGGCTGGTCGAACCAGTATTGCGCGTCACGCTCGGGGTTCATTTTCGGGCCGCACACCGGTTGCACTTTGGAGCGCTCCAGGCGCGTCATGATCGCGTCCTGTTCCTTGGCCAGGTTGTCCAGTGCTTGCTGCGGGGTTTTCTCGCCGCTGGCGGCCGCCGCGATGTTGCTCCACCACAGTTGTGCCAGGCGTGGGTAGTCCGGCACGTTGGTGCCGGTCGGCGACCATTCGGTACGGGCCGGGCTGCGATAGAACTCCACCAGGCCGCCCAGTTTCGGCGCCATGTCGGTCATGGCCTGGGAGTTGATGTCGGACTCACGAATCGGCGTCAGGCCGACGATGGTTTTCTTCAGCGAGACGGTTTTCGAGGTCACGAACTGCGCGTAGAGCCAGGCCGCGAGTTTCTGCTTCTCAGGCGTCGACTTGAGGAAGGTCCAGGATCCTACATCCTGATAGCCCTTCTTCATGCCCTTTTCCCAGTAAGGTCCGACGGGCGACGGCGCCATGCGCCATTTTGGCGTGCCGTCGGCATTCACCACCGGTAAGCCCGGTTTGACCATGTCGGCGGTAAACGCGGTGTACCAGAAGATCTGCTGGGCGATGTTGCCTTGCGAAGGCACCGGGCCGGATTCGGAGAAGGTCATGCCCGCCGCTTCCGGTGGCGCGTAGGCTTTCATCCAGTCCACGTATTTCTGGGTGGCATACACGGCGGCCGGGCCGTTGGTGTCGCCGCCACGGGTGACGCTGGAGCCGACCGGGTGGCAGTCCTCCACGCGAATGCCCCACTCGTCCACCGGCAAGCCGTTGGGCAAGCCCTTGTCGCCGCCACCGGCCATGGAGAACCAGGCATCGGTGAAGCGCCAGCCCAGGGACGGGTCTTTCTTGCCGTAGTCCATGTGCCCATACACGCGTTTGCCGTCGATTTCCTTGACGTCTTCGCTGAAGAACTTGGCGATGTCTTCATAGGCCGACCAGTTCACCGGCACACCGAGGTCATAGCCGTACTTTTCCTTGAACTTGGCTTTCAGGTCCGCGCGTTCGAACCAGTCGGCGCGGAACCAGTACAGGTTGGCGAACTGCTGGTCGGGCAGTTGGTAGATCTTGCCGTCCGGCGCAGTGGTGAATGAGAGGCCGATAAAGTCCTTCAAATCCAGGGTCGGCGAGGTGTAGTCCTTGCCCTCGTTGGCCATCAGGTCGGTGATGGATTCGGTCTTGCCGTAGCGAAAGTGCGTACCGATCAGGTCCGAGTCGTTGACCCAGCCGTCATAGATGTTCTTGTCGGACTGCATCTGGGTTTGCAGCTTTTCCACCACGTCGCCTTCCTGCAGCAGGTCGTGGGTCAGCTTGATCCCGGTGATTTCGCTGAAGGCCTTGGCCAGCACCTTGGACTCGTACTCGTGGGTGGTGAGGGTTTCCGACACCACGTTGATCTTCATCCCACGGAACGGCTCCGCCGCCTTGATAAACCACTTGAGTTCCTCAAGCTGCTGTTCAGCCGTGAGGGTCGACGGTTTGAATTCGCTGCCGATCCATTTTTTCGCGGCATCTTCGTACGCATCGGCCCAGGCCGAAGCGCTCAAACCACTGAGGGCCAGTACGGCGGCCAATGAAATGCTATGTCGCAGCTTATTGTTCTTATTCAACATAGAGACCTCCAGGTTGTTTATTCACAAGGGCATCAGCCCCAACGCATCACACTCAACAGCCATACCAGGGAGAGCGCGGACGCCACCCAGATGCTCCAGTCGGTAGCGCCGATCACCAGCAAATGCAGGTAGGCGCTGCCGAGAAGACCGATAAACAAACGATCACCACGGGTGGTGCTGATCGGTAACAAACCGCGCCGAGGGATGCTCGGCGAACGCAATTCCCAGGTGGTCATGCCCGCCAGGATCAGGGCTATGGCACCAAAGAACAGCGCAGTGGGGGTGGTCCAGGCCATCCATTCCATCATCGACTCCTCAGACCCGGCCCAGGGCAAAGCCCTTGGCCACGTGGTTGCGAACAAACCAGATCACCAGCATGCCGGGAAGGATAGTCAACACCCCCGCCGCCGCCAGCACGCCCCAATCGATACCCGACGCCGAGACCGTGCGCGTCATCACCGCCGCGATGGGCTTGGCGTTGACCGAGGTCAGGGTGCGCGCCAGCAGCAGTTCGACCCAGGAAAACATGAAGCAGAAAAACGCGGTCACACCGATGCCGGAGCCGATCAACGGGATAAAGATCTTCACGAAGAACTTGGGAAACGAGTAGCCATCGATGTAGGCGGTTTCGTCGATTTCCTTGGGCACCCCAGACATGAAGCCCTCCAGGATCCATACCGCCAATGGCACGTTGAACAGGCAGTGCGCCAGCGCCACCGCGATATGCGTGTCAAACAGACCAATCGACGAATACAGCTGGAAGAACGGCAGCAAAAACACCGCCGGTGGCGCCATGCGGTTGGTCAGCAGCCAGAAGAACAGGTGCTTGTCGCCCAGGAAGCGGTAGCGCGAAAACGCATAGGCCGCCGGCAGCGCCACGCTCAGGGAGATCACCGTGTTCAGGCTTACGTAATACAGCGAGTTGAGGTAACCGGTGTACCAGCTCGGGTCGGTGAAGATCACCTTGTAGTTGGCCAGGGTGAAGTCCTGCGGAAACAGCGTCAGCCCGCCGAGGATTTCGGTGTTGCTCTTGAAGGACATGTTCAGCAGCCAGTAGATCGGCACCAGCAGGAACAGGATGTAGATCAGCAGCGGAATAACCTTGCGCTTGCTCATGTTGGCGGCCTCAGCGGTTGGCGTCGGAGTGGGTCATGGCGGTGTAGAACAGCCAGGACACCAACAGGATGATCAGGAAGTACACCAGCGAGAAGGCGGCCGCCGGGCCCAGGTCGAATTGACCTACAGCCATCTGGGTCAGCGTCTGACTCAGGAACGTGGTGGCGTTACCCGGCCCGCCGCCGGTGAGGACGAACGGCTCGGTGTAGATCATGAAACTGTCCATAAAGCGCAACATCACCGCGATCAACAGCACGCTTTTCATCTTCGGCAACTGGATATGTCGGAAAACCGCCCAGGGCGATGCACGATCAATCCGCGCGGCCTGGTAGTACACGTCCGGAATCGCCCGTAGGCCTGAGTAGCAGAGCAGCGCCACCAGCGACGTCCAGTGCCATACGTCCATTACCAACACCGTCACCCAGGCGTCCATGGTGTTGGCGGCGTAGTTGTAGCTGATGCCGAGGGCGTTGAGGCTGTAACCCAGCAAACCGATATCGGCGCGGCCGAAAATCTGCCAGATCGTACCCACCACGTTCCACGGGATCAGCAGCGGAATGGCGAGGATGATCAGCACCAGCGACGACCAGCGCCCCTTGGTCGGCATGGTCAGGGCGATGGCGATGCCCAGCGGGATTTCGATCAGCAGCACGCAGGCCGAGTAGATGAACTGGCGCAGCAGCGAGTCATGCAAACGTGGGTCGAGCAGCACCTGCTTGTACCAATCGGCACCGACAAAGTAGCGGCTGGATTGGTCGAAGATGTCCTGCACCGAGTAGTTGACCACGGTCATCATCGGGATCACCGCACTGAACGCCACCAGCAGGAACACCGGCAACACCAGCCACCAGGCCTTGTTGTTCTGCACCTTGTTCATGGCTGCACCTCCAGCAGATAATCGTCGGCGTACACCATCAGCCACTGCGCGGGAAAGCTGATGGAGGCCTGGCCTTCGGGCACCGGTTTGTCTTCGGCCAGGCGCACCTTGAGCACGGCGCCATCCAGATTGAGGGTAATGATCTTGTAGGTGCCGAGGTCTTCCAGGTGTGTGACATCGGCCTGCAGCGCGTCAGGGTTGTGCTCGTCCCACACGTGGATGAATTCCGGGCGGATGCCGACCTGCAATTTCTTGTAATCGGTGTCGGCAATGCGTTGCTGCAAGGCTTCGGACAACGGCAGATGGGTGCCGGCAAAGCGCACCCCGCCCGCCTCGGCCTGCACCTCGATCAGGTTCATCCCGGGGCTGCCGATGAAATAGCCGACAAAGGTGTGGCTCGGCCGTTCAAACAGATCACGGGGCGTGCCAAATTGCACGATCTGCCCGCCGTACATCACCGCGATCTTGTCGGCGAAGGTCGAGGCCTCCAACTGGTCGTGGGTGACGTAGACCATGGTGATGTTGAACTGCTCGTGGATCTGCTTGAGTTTGCGCCGCAGCTTCCACTTGAGGTGCGGGTCGATCACCGTCAGCGGCTCATCGAACAGGATTGCCGACACGTCATCACGTACCAGGCCACGACCCATGGAGACTTTCTGTTTTTCGTCGGCGGTGAGGTTGCGCGCCTTTTTGCTCAGCAGGTTTTGCAGGTCGAGGACTTCGGCAATTTCCTGCACCTTGCTGTGAATCTTCGCCTCGGCCATGCCCTGGTTGCGTAGCGGAAACGCTAGGTTGTCGAACACCGTCATGGTGTCGTACACCACCGGGAACTGGAACACCTGGGCGATGTTGCGTTTTTCCGGGGTGAGGTCGTTGACCACCTTGGTGTCAAACAGCACTTGCCCTTCGGACGGGCTGAGCAGGCCGGAAATGATATTGAGCAACGTCGACTTGCCGCAGCCCGACGGCCCGAGCAAGGCGTAGGCACCGCCCTGCTCCCATACGTGGTTCATTTCCCGAATGGCGTAGTCCTCAGGGCCGCTCGGCGTAGGGCTGTAGCTATGCGCCAGGTTCTGCAAATGGATCTCGGCCATCAGGCGACCCTCGCGACACGGCGCCCGGGAGCCTGGACCAAACGGCGCTGACCATCGAACACAAACAGTTTATGGGTGGGGATGTACACGCGGATCGGCGCGTCGACGTCGTATTCGTGCACCCCCGGCAGATGCAGCACCAGCAGGAAGTGTTCGCTGCGCACATGCAGGAAGGTTTCCGAACCACTGATCTCCGCGACTTCCACGGTCACCGCCAATTCCAGGTCGTCGTCGTTGCTCGGCACCAGGCTGATATGGCTGGGGCGTACGCCGAAACGGAACTCGCCCTCACCAATGGGGCGCAGGTCGACGTTCAGCGGGAAGTGCACGAAATTGGCGAAGCTCACTTCATTGCCACTGATGCGGCCCGGCATCAGGTTGATCGGCGGCTCGGAAAACAGCTCGGCGGCCAGCACCGTCTGCGGCTGGTGATACACCTCGGCGGCCTTGCCGCTCTGGATCACCCGGCCTTCGTGCAGGATAGTGGTGGTGCCACCGAGGGCCAGGGCCTCATTGGGCTCAGTGGTGGCGTAGATGGCAATGGTGTGGCGCGCGGCGAACAGCTCGCGCATTTCCTGACGCAGTTCTTCGCGCAGTTTGTAGTCCAGGTTCACCAGCGGCTCATCGAACAGGATCAACTCGGCATCCTTGACCAGCGCGCGGGCCATGGCCGTGCGTTGCTGCTGGCCGCCGGAGAGTTCCAGCGGGTGGCGCTGGAGGAATTTTTCGATGCGCAGCATCCGGGCGGTTTCCAGCACCTTGCTCTGGATCACCTCGTGGGACACACCGGCCTGGCGCAACGGCGAAGCGATGTTCTCGAACACCGTCATGGTCGGGTAGTTGATGAACTGCTGGTACACCATCGACACGTTGCGCAGGCGCACCGGTTTTTGCGTGACATCCACGCCGTTCATCAGGATGCGACCGCTGTTGGGCTTGTCCAGGCCGGCCATCAGGCGCATCAGGCTGGTCTTGCCGGACAGGGTGCGACCGAGCAGGACGTTGAAGGAACCGGCTTCGAAACGCAGGGTGGCGTCGTCGATCCAGGTCTGGCCTTCGACAACGCGGGAGACATTTTCCAGGGTCAATGACATGACACGACCTTTTTTATTATTGGAATGAATCTGGCAATCAGCTAGAGCGAGTTTCGTGCCAGAACCGTCAGGTGCTTGATCCACAAGGAAATGGCAAGAATTCGATGTTCAGGAGTGAACAGAAATGAACAACCCTGGCTGAACAACTGAACACTCAGGGGGTTGACAATGAACAGTACTGAACAACACTAATTAGGCCCCCGCGCCTGCGGGGCCCCATAAAAACAATAAAAAGCAGAAGGTCGCCCATGGCCGAACCCTTGGCTCACGACACCCTTATCCAGGAATCCTGGCGCCGTTGCCGCGCCTTCGGCCTGGACCACCAGAGCACGCCCAGCTTCGACCAACTCCCCGCCGAGGGCATCAGCCAATTGCTGGAAAGCCAGCACTCGCTGGTGCAGACCACCCATCAGGAAGTGCTGCCCTACTACGAGAACATCCTCAGCAATTCCAATTGCCTGATCATGTTGGCCGACAACCAGGGCCAGGTACTGACCAGTTGGGGCACCCAGCGATTTATCGAGCCCAAGCTGGCGCGCGGTTTCAACCCTGGCGCCAGTTGGATGGAGCGCTCCAGCGGCACCAATGCCATCGGCACCGCGCTGGCGTGTGCCCAGGCCGTGCATATCGAACACGATGAACACTTCCTCAAGGCCAACCGTTTCATGACCGGCTCGGCGGCGCCGATCTTCGATGCCCAACGCGAGATCATCGCGGTGCTGGATGTGTCCAGCGACAGCTACCTGCCACCCTCCCATACCCTGGGCATGGTCAAGATGATGAGCCAGACCGTGGAGAACCGGCTGATCCTCAACCTGTTTCGCGGAGAGCACTTCCAACTGACCTTCAACACTGGCCTGAGCAACCTCGACAGCCAGTGGGCCGGCCTGTTGATTTTTGATGAGAGCGGCCAGGTGCTGTCGGCCAACCGGCGTGCCGACAACCTGCTGGGCATCAGCCTGTCGCGGGTGATGATCGACAGTTTGTTCAAGGTGTCATTGCTGGAGCTGTTGAACCAACCAGAAGGGCTGCCCTTCTCTCTGCAAGCCGCGGGACGCAACCGTTTCCAGTGCTTGCTCAGACGCCCCAAACAGACATCGGTGCAGGCACGGGTGTTCACCGAACCGACGCCACCGAAGCCCGCGCCGATTGGCCTCAAGACCTTGCATTTTGGCGATGTGCGCGTGGAAAAAGCCGTGCGTCAGGCCGAACGTTTACTGGAGAAGGACATTCCGCTGCTGATCCACGGTGAGACCGGCGTGGGCAAGGAAGTGTTCGTCAAAGCCCTGCACCAGGCCAGTTCGCGCAGCCAGAAGGCATTTATCGCGGTGAACTGTGCGGCGATTCCCGCTGAGCTTGTGGAATCGGAACTGTTCGGCTACGAAAAAGGCGCCTTTACCGGCGCCAATCAGAAAGGCAGCATCGGCCTGATCCGCAAGGCCGACAAGGGCACGCTGTTTCTCGATGAGATCGGCGATATGCCCCTGCCAACCCAGGCGCGTCTACTGCGGGTGCTACAGGAACGTTGCGTGCAACCGGTCGGCAGCAGCGAGTTGTTCCCGGTGGATTTGCGCATCATCTCGGCCACCAACCGCGCACTGCGGGACTTGGTGCAGGCCGGGCGTTTCCGTGAGGACTTGTACTACCGCATCGGCGGCCTGACCCTGGAACTGCCGCCGTTGCGCGAACGCACCGATAAGCAGGCACTGTTCCAGCAACTGTGGCAGCAACACCGCGAGCCGACTCAATGGGCGGGCCTGAGCGCCGAAGTGCTGGCGCTGTTCGAGCAGCATCCGTGGCCGGGGAACCTGCGTCAGGTGAGCAGCGTGTTGCAGGTGGCACTGGCCATGGCTGAAGAACAGCCGATCCGTGCAGAGCACCTGCCGGATGATTTTTTTGTGGACTTGAAGGTGGAGCCGCCGCTGCCCACCAGTGAATATCTGGATGACAACATCGACCTGAACCAGCGCTTGAAGGCGGCGGGCGGCAACATCTCCCACCTGGCGCGGGAGCTGGGGGTGAGCCGCAACACCTTGTACAAGCGCCTGCGCCAGCACGAAAGCTAGCGCGGCTTCACCACCACCAACAGGTCAGTGAAGTACTCCACCTGGATCGGCAGGTTGTCCGCCAGTGACGACAGCGCCGCCGCCGTGTCATCCAGCTTGAACACGCCGGACACCCGCAAGTTTTGCAGGGCCAGGGGATCGAAGCGCAGCATGCCGTGGCGGTAGCTGGCGAGGGTTTGCAGCACCTCGCTCAGGGGTTGGTCGTTGACCTTGAGCAGGCCACGCGTCCAGGCGTCCGGGTCGCTGTTGCCGATGGATTGCGGCGGCTGGGCGCGACCGTGGTCGAGGACCGAACGCTGGCCGGCGGTGACCTTCACACCGTCACTGGCATCACCTTGGACCGCGACGGTGGACTCGATCACCGTGACCACCGTGGTGCCGTCTGCCGCACGCTTGACCAGATAACGCGTGCCCAATGCCGTCGCCGTGCCCTGGTCTGTTTGCACCACAAAGGGCCGTTGCGCATCCTTGGCCACGTCCACCCAGAGTTCGCCTTGCAGCAGTTCGATGACCCGTTGATGGCCGTCGAACTTCACGTCCACCGCCGAATTGCTGTTGAGCTGCAACTGGCTGCCGTCTTCGAGGGCGATCTGGCGGCGCTCGCCAACGCCGGTGCGTTGGTCGGCCATCCAGACTGGCAGATGTTGCAAGCCCAGCCAGCCGCACAAGACTACGCCAAGCAAACCCACCACTTGCGCACCGCGCGGACGTCGCGGGGCGAATGCGCGGTTCAGGGCCATGCGTGCGGGTTTGGCCGGCAGCGTATCGAGGCTGCCCCAGAGTGCGCCCATGCGTTCGATGGCCACGGCGTGGCGCGGGTCGGCCGACCGCCAGGCGTTGAACGCCTGGCGGTCGGCTTCGTTGACGTTTTCATCGTGCAGGCGGGTCAGCCACTGCGCCGCTTGCTGGATGATCTGTTCGGAACTCATGCCAGCGGGTCTGCCGGGTGCAGGCTGTGATAACAGTGCACCAAGGCGCTGGAGATATAGTTTTTGACGGTGCTGGAGGACACGTCCAGGCGCGTGGCGATTTCGCTGTAGGTCAGCCCATCGAGGCGACTCAAGAGAAACGCTTCGCGCGCCTTGGCCGGCAATCCGGCGAGCATTTCGGCGATGCGCTCCAGGGCTTGCAGTGCCACATGAATGGCCGCCGGGTCGGGCATGCCGGCGTCCTCGCATTGGATCACCAGGGCTTCCATGTAGGCTTTTTCGATGCGACGACGACGGGCGCCATCGATCAGCAACCGCCCTGCCGTGGTGGCCAGGAACGCGCGCGGCTCTTTGATCTGTTGGGGTTCGGCCAGCATCAAGACGCGAATGAACGCGTCATGGGCAAGGTCGGCAGCATGTTGGGAACACCCGAGTTTCTTGCGCAGCCAGCCATGCAACCAACCGTGGTGCTCGCTGTACATCGCCGTGAGGGTCTGCTGCCGGACGGAGTCGCCCAGCGCGGCCGGAATGTCATGCATGCGCAAAAAGATCTCAAATGGGAAGAGTTACCAATTGCGCAGACAATGCCAGTAAATCGGGGTTTGGGCAAGGGCTCAGCGCCAGCTCCAAGAGACGCCGGTGTAGATGCCACGGCCATCCGCAGGCGTGGAACGCGCGACATCCAGGCCTTTATCGTCATACCCCGGCGTGACGGTATTGGCATAACGACGGTTGGTGAGGTTGCGCAGATCGACCCAGGCTTGCCAATCCTGCTGGGGGGCGTCGTAGCCGAAGGTGGCGCCGAGAAGGGTGTAGGACGCGGCGTAGTAGGAGTTGGCGTAGTCCACCGCCACTTTTGATGAATGCTCGGTGTTGATGCTGGTGTAGAAACCGGTCGGATGGCTGTAGCGTACTTGCGCCTGATAGTAGTGCTTGGGGATGCCCGGCAAGGTGTTGTCGCCGAAACGGTCGTCATCACGGTAATGGAAGTCACTGAAGGTGTAGGCCTGGCGCAGAGTGAGCTGGCCGTTGCGGCCGCCCTCCCACAACGGGCTCAGCAGGCTCAACTCCACGCCCTGGTGAATCGTCGGGCTGGCATTGTTTTCGGCGACGATGGCGTTGCTGGTCGACGTCTGGGCCTGGGTTTCCACGGTGAGCAATTCGTGGCGCACTTCGGAGCGGTACAGCGCCAGGTCCCACTGGCCGAGCCATGCTTCACCACGTCCGCCGATTTCCAGGGTGGTGGCGGTCTGGTTTTTCAGGCTCACGCCTTCACGCTGCAGGCCGGTGGCCGCTCCACTGCCTGCCGGGAAGTATTTGTTGGAACCCCAGATCATCGACCACGCATGCGGCGGCTCGACCGAACGGCTCAGGTTGCCATACACCTGCAGTTGCGGCGTGAAGTCATAACGCAAGCCGACACGCGGCGCATAGTCCCAGTCATGTTGGCTGAGCGGCGCCTGGCCCTCAGGATAGGTAACTTGGGTTTCGCGACGGGTATAGATCGCCGCCAGGCCGGTGGTCAGCCACAGGTCCGGAACCAGTTCGAGGTCGTTGCCGATATGCAGCACAGTATCGGAGCCCAGGTAGCTGTAGTCACGGGTCTTGGTGCCAGGCGCGTAGCCAGCGGTGTTGCCGGCCGGCGTGCGCACGTATTCCGAGGCGCCGTTGTTGGGCATCGCCTGGGTAGTGCGCAGGCCGACGGTGGTTTTGCTGTCGTGGCCGAACAGCGTGTCCTGGCGAATGTAATTGAAGGTGCTGCTGATATCGGTATAGGCGACTTTCAGGCGATTGGTGCCTTCGCGCAGGTCCATCGGGTAGTCGTGGTACGCCAGGCCGACTTCGACCCGGGAGCTGTCATCCAGTTGCAAGGTGGTTTTGTTGGCGATCCAGGTCGACCCCGGTTGCAGGCGCTTGGAATCGCGGGCGGCGTTGAGGCTGTTGGCCGCGCGTGGGTCGTGGCTGATCTGGCTGCGCGTGAGTTTGCCGGGGGTGTCGTTGGTGGTTTCGCGGTAGCGGAAGTAGAAGCGGGTTTCCAGGTCCGGGTTGAACCGGTAGCCGAAGTTCGCGGCCACGCCCTTGCCGGTGGCGGCACTCTGCCGTTGGTAGCCGTCGGACTCGGAGTCGGTGAGGCTGATGTAGTAGTCGGCATCCCCTAGCACCTGGCCCGAGCTGATTTCGCGCTGGACATAACCTTTGCTACCCGCTTCATAGCGCAGTTGCAGCTTGGGCGCGTCGTAGCCGGTACGCGTCACGTAGTTGACGGCGCCACCGAGGGCCAAGGCACCCTGGTCAAAACCGTTGGCGCCCCGCAGCACCTCGACGCGGCTTTGCCACAACGGGTCTTTGAGTTCATAAGGTGTACCGCCGGGGCCGGTCAGCGGCAGGCCGTCGAACATTTCGTACAGGCCGGAGGCATGGGAACCGGGACTGCGGTTCAGGCCCGACCCGCGAATCGAGAGTTTCACCCCTTCGTTGTTCGCCGCCTTGGCGTACACCCCGGCCTGGTACTTGAACACGTCTTCGTTGGTGCTCACCCGCCCCTGCTGCACGCTGTTCATGTCGATGTAATTGGTGCCGCCGGGCACGCTCTTGAGCTGCGCCTCGGCCACTTCACCGGCGCTGGCTTCGCTGCTGGTGACTTCGACTGGGGCCAATTGCAGGTCTTCGGCATGCACCAGTGAGCTAAACGTCAGGGCGGCAAACAGCAACGGAGGGTGGCGCAACAGCATCGGGCAGGTCCTTGGAATTCGGGGGGCACGTGGTGGGAAGGCTGGGACGCCCGCCAGGTCACTCCTTATTAACGGACCAGACCCTTCTGACAACAGTTTCGGATCGGGATTCTTTGCTAAGTCCGAAATCGAATTACCACATGCAAACTCAGTATTTAAAGAAATAACCGCCACGCATTACTGTGGAGTCACTGAGTCACCCACGCCCCCCGAGATCGCCCCCATGCAAGTATCCGCCACCGTCATCGACTTCACTCTGCACCGTAAACGCCGCCAGGCGCGTGCAGCGGCCGAGTTGATGTGGGCGATGTACGCAGCGCGTGCCGGGCTGGCGGTGTTTACCGCTCAAGCCGCCTCGTCCAGCGATACCCGCCGGGCGTAAGGCCGATGAATTTCCTGCACGTGATTCCCGAACCACCTGAACCGCTGCCCAAGCCCTCCACTGACGACGATGTGATCAGCCAGTGCGTCGCCCACAACCTGCAACGCCTACGCAGTAAACGCCATTTGTCCCTGGATGGATTGGCGCGCGCCTGTGGCGTGAGTCGGGCGATGCTGGCGCAAATCGAATCCGGGCGTAGCGTGCCGTCGATCAAGGTGCTGTGCAAAATTGCCAAGGGTTTGAAGGTGTCGGTGGCGGCGTTTCTGGAGGACCGCGCGTTTGAGGGGGTGGAGGTGCTGCCGGCGCAACAGAGCAAGCGCCTGGTCAGTGCCGATGGTGCGTTTATCAGCCGAGCGTTGTTCCCCTACGATACGGCGCGCCAGTCAGAGTTCTACGAGATCCGCCTGCGGGCGCTGGGCGAGGAGATTTCCGAAGGCCACGGGCCCGGCATCCAGGAAAACCTGGTGGTGGCCCAAGGGGTGCTGGAGGTCAGGGTCAACGATGAGCGCTACCTCCTTGCTACCGGCGACTCGATTCTGTTCTACGCTGATCAGCCTCACCGCTACCGCAACCCGGCAGACAGCGAGGCGGTGGCCTTCCTGGTGATCACTTACCCCGAGCGCCTGGACTGAAATGCAAAACGCCCCGAATCATCGGGGCGTTTTTTAGTGCGCCGGACCTATCAGCAGGTGCAGCACATCATCGGCATGCCGTTGCAGCTCATCATCATCGGCATGGCGCAGTCGTTCATCATTTTGTTCATCAGCATGCAGCAGTTTTTCATCATGTCCATGCTCATGCCCGGCATTGGCATCATTTTGCACATCATGCTGTCACCCATCAGGGTGCATTCCATCACGCACTTCATCATCGGCATTTGCATGCCCATCATCGGCATCATGTTCATGCCAGTCATCATGGCCATGGCATCGGCCGACATGCACACCATCGACATGTTGGCGCACTGCATCATCATCGGCATGCCGCAGTTCATCATCATCGCCATCATTTCGGCGTTGGTCTTGAACTGAGCCATGTCCATGCCGGCGGCCGGCTTCATGGTGCACATCATGGCGTCCGCGGCCATTTCGCATTTCATGGTGGCCATCATCATCGGCATGCCCATCATCGGCATCATTGGCATGGCGGTGTTCATTGGCATCTGCATGGCATTCATCATCTTCGAAACTCCGTAATCGACAGGAAATGAGTAAGTTCTGGCGCCGATTCTAAAGCCGGAGAACGGCGGCGCAAGACGGCGGCAGAGCAGCAGGAATGGGCGTTCGGAGGGAAGCTTAGTTGAATAAAACAGTGACATTGGATGTGATAGCTGACCATTGGACGTTATTGCATCCAGTGTGTTTGTTAACCGAGCCAAAACGACGTCATGGATATTCCTCCCAGGAATGTCGACCAACGTTATGGAAATAAACGATCTAACAGGACACGCTTAACGTTCAGGTCGCATGAGCATTTGCATCAATTCATCGGCTTCCGACCCTGGCGTAAGCCTGAAACCCTCCATTTCATCTGTCGCCAGAATCTCGCGCAATGCATCGAGCAACTGCGCCTCGGTCGGCGAATCACGCAGGAGTTTGTGCGCAGGCAACAACAGTTCGGCGCAGACACCCTGAACACTCGCCGCATCGATCACGGCAAACAGGATAAAGCGCAGGCGTATTTCTCTTTCAGTAGGCCAAACCGTTTTTCGCTTACCCATGGTAAAGGCCTCATATTTCAGAAAAATCCGAGGCTATTGATGACAGAGGGGTGTTTCAAGCATTGGGCGCCAAGATAGGCCGATTCCTACGCGGGAAAGGGAAACACCGCACCTTTATGCTGATGCTGCGCCGTTTATTGCACCGGCAGGAAGTTCATCAGCAACAAACTCTGCGCATAGTTCAAACCGATACGCCGGTAGCGTTCATCGAGCATCTGGGTCAGCAGGTCGAGGCGCGCGACGATCTTGCCGAACTCCACCGCAAAACTGAGGTTGCTGCCCTCCTCCGAAATCTCGTTGGAAAACAGCAGCAGCACGCCATTCGCGTCCTGGCGCTTGCTCAGCAACCAGGTGGCCTTCTCGATATTGCGCGCGGCATTGCTGACGAACTGCGGGTTGATCGAATCAGTGATGTAAAACTCGGTACGCCCGCCGTGGGCGGTCACGATCATGCTGCCGATGGCATAGATGAAGGCGCCGACCCGATCGCCTTTGAATTCAGGGCTCAAGGAATAGCTCAGCGCCGCCAGGTCACGACGCTCCCCAAGGGCCGGTAGCGCGCGACGTTGCTCGATGGCCTGGCGAATCTCCCGCGCCGCCGTCACCGCGTCCGGGTACCCCGACTGCCGCCACTGGCTGGGATTACGCAGATAGAGCTTGTTCATCAGCAAATACAGGCTTTGCAGGTTGTCGCGCATGCCCAGCGTCGCCATGCGATCGACACTGGTCTGAAAAAACTCATCGGGCTTGCCATTACTGAACTGCTTGGCGATATCCCGACCCTGTTGCTGGCTGCAACCACTGGCACAGAGCATCAACAAGGCCGCCAGCAGCATTGGCTGGCGCATCCGTCGGAAGTTGAAACAAGGAAACGTGCGATCCATCGGCACCCGGTCAGATTCATCTGCCCACGCGGGGGATCGGCGGGGCTGGGACAAGGATAGAGCGGAGAAATCCAGAAAAGTGCAGTAGGCGGGGGTAGATAGTTGTAACTGGAGACCGTTTGGCAGATGAATAAGCTTGATTCTGAATAATTCTTTTGAGGATCTATACTCAAGGCAACCGCAGTACATAAAGGTGACGGCAATGAAACATCCAATTCGTGCACAAATGGTTGTTCAGATGATTTGCCTGCTTTCGGTGGCCCAGCTTTTTTGCTGAGCGGCGGATCACCGTTTTAATACTCAGCTGTCGTTGCGGCGGTGGAAGGTATTGCCAACGACGCACCCGAATCTGGCCCGGCATCGGAATACCGGACCAGAACGTGCAGCTACAGCAAGACAGTGGCCAACATGCCCAGGGCGCCCAGGCAAAACCCGATCAATGCGCCTCGTCCGGGAAGTTCCTGGAACAGCGCCCAGATCACGATCGGCTCCAGCAACAATAACGAGGTCACGGAAACCACCGTGACCACCCAGATATCACCCACCGCCAAATACCCAAGCCAGTAAGCCCCCAACAGACAAAGCCCCGCGACGCACATCACTACCACCGGCATGATGAACGCCTGCCATGAGCCGTCATTGGCTTGCGCCAACCTGGCGGTTACCACCTCACTGTAGATTGCACAAAACTCACCAACGATCATCAAGCCTAGAGCAGAAACTCCGAGTAATTCTTTGGACATATCAAAAACTCCTTCGTATTCAACGCACTGTTTTTCAACTCCCAGCGGGCAATGCCACTGCCGAGGGTGTCGTCGCAGAGATACGAAGCAGCCTTGAACAGGCCTGAATTGCCGAAGTGCTTTTGCATGCTCATGTCCTTATATTGGGGGTGAGTCTCGGCGCCTCGATAAAGCGCTGGTTCTGATCATACGGTTGGCCGGCGGTTTTGAACACTCGGGGCACAATTGGCATGAACGGCATTAAAAATTTGCAATCCTCCTAGCCGCCTTTCGTGATGATCGGGCTATGATCGGCCCATCTGAACCGGATGCCCTATGCCCCATGCCCGTTGACCTGCAAGCCCTTTATCCCAAACTGATCCACTTGATGCTGGATACGGTCTTCGTCGTCGACAGCGATAACCAGATTGTCTTCGTAAGTGATGCCTGCGAGGCACTGCTCGGTTACCGCGCCCAAGAGCTCACCGGCACCCTGATCACCGACTACATGCACCCTGAAGACCTGGCGCGCACCCGCGCCTCCATTGTGCGGGTCATGAATGGCCAACCCCATGTCGACTTCCGCAATCGTTACCTGCGCAAGGATGGCAGCGTCGTGCACATCCTGTGGGCGGCCTTCTGGTCCAAGGACGTCGGTGCGCGGATCGGTGTCGCGCGCGACGTGACGGCGCTCACCCAGGCCGAGGAAGAACTACGTTTCCTTGCTCATCATGATCCGCTGACGGCCCTTACCAATCGCTCGCTGTTCAATGATCGGCTGGACCAGGCCCTGCATGCTGCGCGGCGTCACAACCACACGCTCGCGTTGCTGTTTCTGGACATCAATGACTTCAAGGGCATCAACGATGTGCACGGGCATGCCATGGGCGATCGCGTCCTTTGCGTGATCGCCCGACGACTGGAGCGCTGCGTACGCGAGAGCGACCTGGTGGCGCGGATGGGCGGGGATGAATTCACGGTGCTGATCACGGACATCCAGTCGCAGGACGCAGTAGCCGGGAAAGTGGCGCAGATCCTGGCGGTCATGGCTGAGCCGTTGGGCGCTGAGTTTGGCGGGGTGAAGATGCCGTCCTGCAGCGTTGGCGTGGCGTTTTATCCGGGGGATGGGGAGGATGCGGATACGCTGCTGAGTCATGCGGATGGGGAGATGTATCGGGTGAAACGGTTGCGCTGTAACTGACCGACACCAAGCAAATGCCCCGACAGGTCAGGGCATTTTCAAGCCTTACGCGACTCACCAGAGCTTCTTGGACCAAGAAGCACTCGCGGTGGGTCTGCCTGCATTACTTGGCTTGGCGCAGCACAAGCTCCGACAGACGAGTCTTCACCCGGAAGCAGAATTCACGAATTTGAAATTGATAGGCGGGCATGACCATATAGTTCAAATCAGGACCCAATGAGTCTTTGATTTCCATGTATTTAGCGGTCTTGGCAGCAATGGCTTGGTATTCCGCCTCGTATTTAACGTAGGACGGCTTGTTGTAAACCTTCAGAACATCCAGCTCTTTACGGCATTGCTCAGCACGACTGGTTTCAGACTCTGGCTGAGCGGCCTCTGGAGAGGTATGGGCTGGAACGTCAGCAACAGGGGCAGCCTCATACCGCACGGTGTAATTGGCAGACGACGCAGGTGCGACTTCAGGTGGTACTTCATGGACGACGGCGGGGGGCGGAGTCACTTCAGTTTTTTCTGGAGTTTTCGTAGCGCATCCCGCGAGGGCAAGTCCTACCACTACAACGATGCCACACATTTTATCCATCGGTTTCACCAAGAAGTAATTATGGTTGGCTGAGTCGTAAGGTTCTGGGTAAAAGCAATAGCTCACTCAATGTTCGAGTGTAGATTTTCTACCAGACTCAAGGCGCTCAGCCTCTCTTCCTTGAGCGCACAGACGGGTAATAATAGTAAAAAAACAAAGAGATGACGAGGAAAAGCTAAACGGAAGGTACTCCATAGCAACGGCCCGGAATGGGGCCGTTGTGATGTTGGCCATTAAGACTTGACCCAATCCAAGTCTACCGCCCCCTGAATACCGTCAACCCTGCCCTTGCTGCTGTGCTGCCACCACTCCCAGCTTTTACCTTTGGCGCTCCAGGTTTCAGGCACTGTGGGCTGAGCCACTTCCCAATGGGCAATCCACAGCGGGCACTCACTGAAATCGTACTTGCGCCAGGCCACGTGGTTACTCCAGATGCTGGGAGAGGCGTAAATATGCGGGTATGCCCCCTCCAGCAGCGATACCCTGACCAGCGTCACCAACTGAAACAGGGCATCGGCCATCTGATCCGGGCTGGCACCTTCGTTGCGATTGGTCTCGACATCAATCACCAGCCTATCCCGCCCGGCTTTGAACGCCACCTCGGCCAAACGCCCCTTGATGTTGTTCAGCTGCTCGCACGGCGTACTGCTCAAGGCACGGAAATAATGATAGACCCCGGCTTTCAAACCGTTTGCCTGCATGCCTTGGAAGTTCGTGACAAATTTTGGATCGGTGTAGTCTCCACCCTCCGTCATTTTGGCGATTGCATGGGTGATGCCCGCCTTCGCAACGCGGCTCCAGTCAATATCGCCCTGCCAGCGCGACACATCGATGCCCCGCGCATTTTCGTTTTTTATCGGTTCGTTGCAATTCATCTGTGCGTTCCTGCAATGGATGTCGGGTCAATTCTTTCATCGACATACATCGGCAATGCACTATGGGAATACCGCACCCGGTGATAACGAAATGACAGGCAAAAAAAATCCCGCAAAGCCTCTGGCTCGCGGGATTTCTTTATCTGTTTGGCGGGAAACCAGGCCGACAAAGGCTTATCATTCGAACATTTCATGCTGAATCAGGTTGCACTAGGAGGATTCAATGGCCCGAGGTAGATAGGGCTGAAGCCGATATTCGGTTGCGAATACAGTTTCATATTCAGTCATGGCATCCGAGCAAATCGCGTCAGAAACGGGGGTACAGACTGGGGTATGCAGCAGCATTTGTCGTTTGGCGGAGGAAAATTCGAACCTGTCATATTGTCGAAGGTGGCAGCTCGTCTTCACGCAATAACTAAACACTCGTCAAAGCCCGGTGCTGCAGTCCCCTCGTCTGCCCTCTGAAGCCCCCACAACCAGCGCTGGCTACTTTGTCTTAATGCTACCCAAAAAATTGATGGCAAACGAATCACGCTCCTGATGGTGACACATGGCGAAATGCTTGCTGCCTGCGTTATTCTGACAAAACAAGGGGCCTTTGCGCCCATGATTTCAGCGGCAACCGAGAGCTGCAATTAAAGTCGAGAAGACCATTCCCGCGCTTGTATTCCCGCCACTGCTGTGACGCATCGACGGGGCAGATAGGTGCCTGCCGGAAGATATTGGCGAAGTATCTGAGTATAAGAATTTTATGGTAGCTCTGACTGAGTAGCGCAGCGCGTCGGACTCTTTAATTCAACCTTGTCAAAATGGCTATGCGCAAATTCGGGAAAGCCGTAAGCCCTTAAAAGGAATTGAGATGTTCAAAAGGATCAAAGCGTTTTTCATCAGCGAAAAAGTATCTGTCGACGTGCCGCCGCCCGAGCCCGCCACTCCGGGACATCAATACGCCTCGGACCAACCGATTGTCACCCGCGCCGACGACCGTTTCAATCGTGCACCTTTTGCCACACGCATGGCCGATACAATTGCAACACGAGTAGATCCTGCGAGCATCGTCATTGGACTCTATGGACCGTGGGGAGACGGCAAAACATCCGTACTGGAAATGATGGAGGAGGCGCTGAAAGCCTACCCAGATGTAATCTGCGTGAAATTTAATCCCTGGCACTTTCAGTCTGAAGACCAACTACTCCGTGGCTTTTTCGCAACACTCGCAGGGGCTTTAAATCAGTCGCTTCCCAATTTTAAAGAGCGTGCAGGCGACGCACTACAGCAATACGGCTCTTTGCTGTCGCTCGGCTCACTAACAGTTGCCGGAGTGCTTCAAATCAACCCTGGAGATGCTGCAAAGGGGCTAGGGGAATCGCTATCAGCGGTCAAATTGGAAGAGCTGAAGCAGAGGATAGAATCGATTCTTGAGAAATGTGGCAAACGCGTGGTCACATTTATTGATGACATAGACCGTCTAGATCGCAACGAAACCCATGCAATATTCAAGCTGGTGAAATTGTCAGCAAGCTTTCGTCATACCTCTTACGTACTGGCCTTCGATGATGCCGTCGTATCCGCGGCATTGGGCGAACGCTATGGCCAAGGCGGCGAGCGCGCGGGCCGTGCATTTCTTGAGAAAATCATTCAAGTTCCGCTCCACCTTCCCCCAGCTGATGAGAAAAGCCTGCGCAACCTGACGTTTGAAGGGGTACAGGCAGCTTTGGATCAGGCTGAAATCCCACTCACCCAATCAATGGCAGATACGTTTGGACGGCATTTTGTTGATGGCCTCGAACCGCGCCTCACTACACCGCGCCTTGGGAAATTGTATGCCAACGCGTTGACCTTTGCGCTTCCATTGCTCAAGGGTGAAGTCGACATTGTGGATCTCATGTTAATTGAGGGTATACGTATATTTTACCCTAACTTGTATGCCGAAATCCGCAGCAATCCTGATTTGCTCTTGAAGCAAGCTCAAGCTCAGAACCAAAACGCATTCGCGCAAGCACCTCAAGAAAGCCCCCTCGACACCTTACTTATCCGTAGTTTGCCTGAGGCCACTCAGCAAGAACGCCTGCGTGTCAGAAGAGGGCTGCTTGAGCCGCTCTTCCCTCGCATAGGCCGCATGGGTTACGGCAGCGAATGGGATCAAACATGGGCGCGAAAGCAAAAAGCCTGCTCAAGCGAATATTTCGCACGCTACTTCACGTACGGTATTCCTCACGGGGACGTGGGGGATGCTGCGATTCATTCGCTGCTGGAAAGTCTCACACGGGCCAATGACGCTGAGCGAATTGAACTCCTCACGGACTTTTCGTCGCGCGGAGCCTTTCCAAAACTTGTTCAAAAACTTCGTGCACACGCTGAAGAAATATCAGAAGAGCAGGCATACGCACTGATGGTCACGCTTTCTGCCAATGCAACCCTGATGCCCCGAGAGCGCGGGCCAATGGTGATAGGCGGTACCATCATGCAAGGGGGCATGCTGGTATCTGAATTACTGAGGCGGATACCTGATCCTGACGCCCGACAACGTGCCGCAGAAGAAGTAATCGAGGCCGCTAATCCGCTAGGATTTGGAATGGAATGCTGTCGATGGATTCATCACCATGAAGGACGCCATGAAGACGAGCGCGTTTTTTCTGATGCCATTGAGGAGATCTTAAACCAACGTCTGGCTCACAAAATTTGCAATGCTGACAGCGAACGCCCCCTCTTTGTTTCTGACCCCAAAGACATGCCGAGTCTTTACTGGCTTTGGAATAAACATCTTGGAAATACGTCTGTACGAAAAGCACTCACTGCTCACTTCGAAGCGGATCCAATTGGTGTCGACACTTTTCTGGAGTGCTTTGTTGGTGAGGGTTGGTTTGTAGAGTCAGGGCTGCCTGTCAGGTCTGACTTTGAAAGGCGCAGCTACGATTCTGTCGCGGACCTAATAACGCCAGAGTTGATCGCAGAGAACCTGCGAACCCGTTACGGTAACGCATTGCGCGATCCGGTGTATCACCCGGAAGAACATTTACCGCCTGCTTTGAAAACAGCCCATCAATTTATGTACATCCACCAGCAGGTATTGAATGACCCAAAGCAAAACGATCCCACTCCCTCATCCGGCGCAAAGTAAGTGCCGAATCTTGACGCGCTGACTTAGGCAACTTGAGGCCAAACGGATCTATGGACTGGATGTTAGAAAAGTGCACGCGATATCTCTACGTGCTTGAGCTCGCGAACGGTAAATTCTATGTGGGACAATCCAAAGATCCAGACAAGCGCATCCGCAAACATTTCAATGGGAGCGGTTCAGCGTGGACACGCCTACATCCGCCGGTGAAAGAACTGACGCGAAGTCGCCTTGAGTACGTGGATTACCGAATGGGTGAACTGGCAGAAAACGAATTAGTTCTACAGTTGATGCACCAGCATGGCTATCAAAATGTGCGCGGAGGATTCTTTTCCAACACCAACGTTGAGCACGTTGAAAAAGGGCTCATCAGCCATGGCTACGGTTTAATACTTTCGGCTGCTACATCTTCAGAATGCCTCGCAAACACGGAATGTATCCTCGTCCCCAGCCTGCCAAGCAACCCAAGCGTGCTTGAAACCGTGACTCAAACATCGAGTCCGACGAAGCAAAACACCGAGTATTTCCTGTTTGTTCTGACGCTGGAGGATGACTGCTACTACGTTGGCTACAGCAGCAAGCCCGATGTGCGAATCAAACGCTACTTTTCCGGCAAAGGCGCAACCTGGACAGCGCTTCACAAGCCCATCGGAGTGTTGACCACTCGTTCACTAGGCCTCCTGTGCGAATCTGACGCCGCTGCCAAGGCTGCCGATGCCACGCTATCCATGATGAAGCTGTTCGGTTGGCGCAACGTGCGTGGTGCGGCCTGGAAGTCGGTGGATCCTGACATAACTTTTAAACAGCTTAGAACCTATGGTTACGTGCCTTCGAACTAGGCTGGCAGGATAACAAACGCCACAATCTGGCACTCCGTAGCTAGAAACGAGAATGTCAGCAGCTTCGAGCAGAGCGGCAACTTCGACGAGGTCAACCACGGAGAAATTGGCAGGACGTTGCCAGATCGTGACCTGCGTGCCACCCTTATATTTATTCATGCTCAAGGTGTTTGCCAGTTCTGAACGTAGCCAAGAAATTCGCCATGTGACCTACGCCTAGTACGCCAACTATCTATGTCAGCTAGCTTATCCCTAGTCTGAGCGGTTGTGACCACCAGGCGCCTCTTGGCACGCGAGATCCCCACGAAGAACGTACAGCGGACTTCATGGGTGTCCTTGCCCCAATAGGCCTCCTCCTCCACACCGTGCAAAATCACCGAATCAAACTCCAGGCCCTTGCTCTTGTGGACAGTCAGAATCCGGATCGACTGATCATCGGACAGTTGGGCGAGCGCCTTGAGCAAGTCAGGCTCTTGGCCGAGTGCTGCATCGATGTGCTTCTTGATATCGCGGATGATCTCCTTAAAACGATCACGCGACTCGTAATCATGGGAAAGGCTCGTCAGCAGGCTCACGCCCACCATGGACAGAAACTCTTTGAGTAACGTCCACCTCTGAGCATAGTTTTTTGCGGCAAGGTCCTCGGCAGCAGTCTTGCGTGCCTCCTTGATGAACCTGTTCCAATCGTTTCGAACGGAACCGCCATGTTCGCCATCATCTGCGGGAATGATCCGCCGCAATAACCTCGTCCAAGCTTTCGGTTCGCGCGAACCATAGAGGCACAGCAGAAAGTCCACGACGACCAAGGCAGCTCTCTGAGCGCGTGAAGACCTTCTAGGAAATCCTTGAAGACCGCATGAACCAAGTGCTGGGGATCGCAGCATGATCAGCAACCACCTAAGCCTGGTCGAGGCACTACGGCCAGCATCGGACGAACTTGCAGCAGCGGTTGACCAGTACCTGGCGGCCGGCGGCAAGATCGAAGTAGCTGAGCCCATCGGCTACTAGCCAAAGCCCATCACCTACAGTAACCAGATGCCGCCGGCGCCAAACCGTTCGTTCGGCGGCGTGTTGAGCCTATCGAGCCGCCGCCCCCTACCCCGCTTGAGATTCGGCAGGAGCAGCGCCGCAAGCGTGTTGATCTGGTGATGCAGCTCGCACGCACTCACACCCAGTCCGAAGTCATCGATGCCACGGGCATTGGCCGGCGCACGCTGCTCGCCATGTCGAAAGAGTTCGACTTCAAGTTCAAGCGATCCGCCCAGGGCGGCCACAACAGTCCCGAGCGAAAGAAGGCCTTGGCTGAGCGCGATGCAGTGCTGGTCGAGCGGATCAAGGCTTACAAAGAGCTTGGCATCAGTCAGCGACGGGTATGCGTAAAGCTCCACATCACCAGCGGCACACTCAAGCGGATACTCGAAACCCACTCAATCGACTATCCCATGTCTGCTGCAGGTGGTAACCGATGCGCCGCATAGCCCGCACCCAGCAACGCAAACGTCAAACCTGGCTCGCACTGCCGGCCAGCGGAATAGAAGAGGTAGGCCATGGCCAAGACTGTGCAGGAACGATCTGCCAAGGCAGCGCAGAAGCGGCTTGCCGTCGCCGAGAAGGAATTACGGCACAAAGTCAGACCGGGTATCGAGCAGGCTATGGAACGGATCCGGCTGCGCGGCCAAGTACCGATCATCAGCGAGGTCCTGCAGATCGCTATGATGAAGATGGACTTGATGGGCGACGACGAACTCGCGGCCTTTTTGGCTTATCCGCGCCACGAAATCGTGATTAGCGAAAACGTGGCGCGGATGTTTCGGATCGAGAGCCTGGCAGAACTAAATCGAGATCCGGGCGATGAAGTAATACCTCCCGCCCGCTAAATTTATCAAATCGTTTCATATGGTCTGGATGTCGAAAAATCAGACTCCGTACCTATCAACGGCACATAGACTTCACTGATCGGTACATTCGGAAATTCCGTGACTTCGAAAATACTGTACCGAGGAGAGTCCATCACATCAAATAAACTAGGACCCCATTGCGTCACCTGTAGTATATGCAACGCAGCACACGCATTCAGCACGTGTTCCAGTGTGGACCTGTGAAAGTTTGATTCACGATCGTGTTTTACTGCATTGTAAGCATCGTACCAGGTTAATGACGAAGTAGGGGCAGTGCCGTCCCATGAAACGTATGGAGAAAAGCTACAATGTGGGTAGTCCTTCAATCGTGCCTTGTAACTTCCGAGCCGGAGGGGCGCCTTCAGTAAAAAGTAGTCTTTTGTGGTATGTCGAGTAACTTGTTTGCTCGGGTAATTCAGGTCATATATTGGCTTCCAATTGGCCTCAATCTCCGTACAAAGCAATATAAGCAACTCTCTGAGCTTATGACTGAAAACCCCATAATTCGGTTGGTCAGGCTCCACAAACCTGAAAACCTCACTAACCTCCTTGAACAGACTTTCAGACGCTACCACCGAGCCCATGAACGAGCGGCCATAGACTAGTTGCGGATTTAGTACATCATATTGATCAAGAAACGGATTACCTCGGTGCCCTCTCCATATGCGAGGCAAGAACTCGCCGGCGTCGAGCAACACCTTTTTGAAATCTGCAGGAGTCAAATGCTTTTGATCACTTAGCAATGGCGAAAGATAATTTAGGAGAGTTGCCTCGTCTCTGAGTTTATCTGCCCCTCCTAAATCATCTATCGTGTGAAGGGAGATGGAGTGAGCGCCATAGGACACATCCTTCTTCACAATCTGAACGCCGTCCGTTTGGACTGTTACCCACGCCAGGCCTTCGACCCCACGGTCATAAACGTACCTATTTCCAATCATTCGCGCCTCCCCGTGACCCGGCCTCATGCCGGGCCGAACACAAATACCCCATTTCAACGAATCACACCAGCTGGCGAGGCTACCATGGCCTGTTTGGCGATCTGCCATTTTTTACCATCCAGGTTAAAAATTCATTTCCCCTAGGCGCAATAAAAAGAGCATCGTCCGTCTTTGTTATAAGCTCCCTGACAACCAAAAAATCTATAAATGGGGTCATCTCCCATTCATTAAGATGCGGAGCGAAACGCTCTTTGTAGGCCTGCCACTCTCTCACAGCTTCATCATTTGGAAAGCCAGCGACTCCTCGTTCGTTCAGCAGTTGAAGCAATTGAATCTGCCCACCAAAAATAACCGAATACGTATTTTCAAATAACCACAACACCCGCCAGTTCGCGTCGGTCATGACAAGATACTGGATTTGCTCAGTTTGATTTTTGTTAAGAATCTCACCCTGTATTAAACCTAATGCAACCGCAAAGGTACTTGGGTAATCACCACTATGGGCATGCTGAAGTTTCTCTTCGTCTCTAAGTGACGGCTGCACAAGTGGAGGTTGCGGATCAACCTCAACACCAGTCGCCCCCACTTTTTTAATTCGAGGAAGAATGCTTTTTATTTCACTGCTGAAGCAATAAACACTGACGATGAAGATTATTAAAGTCGCGTGCGGCCAGCCCAGACCGCCCCAGATTGTGGCAAATAGGTGTTGAAACCATTCCCATACTGCCACTACGCCCGCGATAAATAACGACCAGTTACCACTGGCTTCAGTTGCACTATTCAATAGCCCCCCCATTCCCGGCCCCATGCCAGCCTTAAAGCAATAGCCCACATGCTCAAATTACGCCACCGCCCGGGCATGGCCCGGCAAGGACTCCCCATGCCTACAGAAAACCGAAACCACCCTGAAGACCACTCCGCTATCGAACGCCTGCACCAGAACTATGTGGGCAAGATCGAGCGCTTCTCCGATGAGCTGATGACCTTTCAGGATGCGGCATACGCCATGGGATTGGATCGCGGAAAGAAGCTCGCCAGCAAGCCCGGCGTAACGCTCCAGGCTGACCGCTCCAACCGCGTGTACGTGGCCGGACCCATGACTGGTATCGCCGACTTCAACTACCCGGCCTTCAACACCGTGGCCGACCAGCTTCGCGCCCAGGGGTTCGAAGTCGAGAACCCGGCAGACCACGGCATCGTCGAGGGTGCCCAGTGGACGGACTACATGGCCTACAACCTCACCCGCCTGGGGCTGTGCGGCGTTATCGCCTTGCTACCGGACTGGGAGAAATCGCAAGGCGCCAAGCTGGAAGTCCAGATCGCCGAACGCCTCGGCATGACGGTTGTGAATGCCGCCGATCTGATTACGAGGGAGGCTGCAACCCATGCCTGATTTCAGAAGGAAGCGCGACGGCGCGCTGTACTCCACGAACCAGAAAGTCTGCCGTCGGCCGGGTTGGGACCACTGGGGCGACTGCTACCACCTGGTGCCGATCTGGGAAGGACGAAGCCACTACAAAACTGTCGAGGCGTTCAATCGCGAATACCTCACCCTTGCAGGAGAGAAGCCGTGAGCGAAGTAGAGCGGTACTGGATCGAACCAAGCCGATTGATTCAGGAAGGCTGGCACCAGGACGACACCTGCGTTGTGAAAGACTGGGCATACGACCTAGTTGTCGCCGAGCGTGACGCCCTGCAACAGCGCCTGACCGCAGCGGATGAGCAGATTGATCTGCTCACCCCTTGCCATACCGAACAGCCCGAAGGTAAGCGGGAGCGTTTCGAGAAATGGGTGATGGCGACCAAGCACCCGGTATACGGCTTCCTCGATGGCCGATCCCTGGCGCGTGGTGATGATCGAACCGGTTACGCCGATGAGTACGTGCAGGGTCTGTGGGTTGCGTATCTGGCGTTCGGCGCCGAGCAGCCCGCGCCGGTAGCGGTCGAAACCGTAATTCACGGAAGCAAACTCGACGAATACGATTCGGTACTCGACGCACTCGATCCTGAAAGCGTTTGCCCATATCTGTCGAATGGCGAGGTTTCTGAACTGGTATCGGCCGTTCGAACGTTTCAGGTCGGGCAAATCACAAGGGCCGCGCCGGTAGCGGTGGTGCTGCCCGAACGGTCAGCCCAGGACTACGCCATTGAGCATGCCGAGTACATGGCCAAGTCGGCCGATGACGTTATGGCGAAGTTCCAGGCGTATGGGCTTGCCCTACTGGCCGTCGATGAAGGCGGTGACGATGGCGAAAGTGAGCTGCTGGAGAATATCGACTCCGCCCGCGGCGACCTCCAGGAATCATTGGTTGAGCTGCGCAGCATGGTTTACGAGTTCCGCAAGCGTGCCGCCAAATCCCGGTAGGAGTACATCCGTACTCCACCCGCAAAACCTGTAACCCCTCCCCCTTCAAAGTCAGCCGCTATAGCGGCAAGGACGAGTGCGCCATTGACTGACCATTCAATACTCAAAGAGCTGGCCCAAATGCTTAACGTGCGAAAAAACAAAAATTATTCTGTGTTTCTATCTACAGGTCTTTGTGTAGACAAGTTTTCAAACCAAATAGAATTTTTACTAGAAGGAGACTTTAGAAAAATCTTAAAGGAAAGAGATTCAACTATCAGATTCAGAACAACGTTTAACAGGATAAGCCAGAACACCCAGGACCCACCCAAATCAAAAATCCAAAGCACACCAATAATCGTATACATATTTAATGCATTTCCAGCCCCATGCTTTAGATACCAGTCTGTAGGCGTCCCCCATAAATAGCGTTTATCTGGCATATCTTCTGCGATCAAATTGGCAAACAGGGCGGTTAAAACCAAAGGAAAAATAAATGTAGGCGACGATATAGCTATCGCCAAAATAATTAACTTAGACACATCGATAGATATGAACGCTTCAGGCTCATACTTATAAAAAATCAAAAACCCAGGAGCAATAAACGAAAAAAAGAAAATTGCCAAATTCGCCGACAATGAGATATTCAACTTTTTCAGATCACCAATTTCCACTTTCTGAAAGCTCCATTTATAAAAAATTAAGCCTAACAAAGTCCGGTTTGAAATAGAACTACTCATGCCAAGCCTAACTCCCCCCCTACATGCCTGCCGGTGAGCGGCGGGCGAGGTACTTCACTCACGACAGCCCACCAAACCAGCCCAACACGCTTATCGTTTTCGCAAACTGCTTATCATTCGCTAGTAATACCAGTAATACCAAGCCGCTCCCCATGAAGATACAAAGCCCGCCGCCCGTTCTACCAATGACAATCAAAAACACCCCCAACACCAGGAGCGCAACACCAAACGCCCCTACCCACTTTCGGGCCTGCTTTTGCTCGGGATACTTGTCGAACATCCATTTTCCCCCACCGAGTAACGCCTAGATCAACTGTAGATCAATCGCGACTACTCACTACCCACATTCTGCCGCCCAGCGCGGCAAGGACATCACCATGGAAATGCAGAGCGAAACCCTTGCCGAGGAAGAGCTAGCGGCAATCACCGGCTACATGATCCCTTCGGGCCAGATCGCTTGGCTCAACCGAAACGGATGGAAGTACGTACTGACCCGGGCGCGTCGGCCAGTTGTTGGCCGGGTTTATGCCCGGATGAAGCTGGCAGGCGTGAAGCAGTCAGCAGAAAACGTTGCGGCTGAAGCCTGGTCGCTGGATCTATCAAAAGTAGGATAAGTCGATGCGAGCAAAAAAGGCGGCAAACAGGGACCTGCCGCCGCGAATGATTCGACGTGTACGCACGCTGAAAGGCGGTAAAGAGTGGGTTGGTTACTACTACGACGGGAGGAATGAAGACGGGAAGCGGGTAGAGATCCCGCTCGGGGGTGATTTGGATATCGCCAAGGCGGAGTGGGCAAAGCTCGATTGCAAGCCAGTGCCGAAGAAGAACGCCCTACTGGGCCAGGTGTTTGATCGGTACGAGCGCGAAATCATTCCAGGCAAGGCGCCCAAGACACAGAGCGATAACCGGCTGAGCTTGAAACAGCTGCGTAAAGCGTTCAGTGATGCACCTATCGATGCGGTGACCCCACAGATCATTGCGCAGTATCGCGACAGCCGTACCGCCAAGGTGCGCGCCAACCGAGAAATCTCTCTGCTGTCACACATCTATAACATCGCACGTGAGTGGGGACTAACTGAAGCCAACCCGGCCGCCGGTGTGCGCAAGAACAAAGAGGCGCCGCGCGACTTTTACGCCAGCGAGGAAATCTGGGGCGCTGTATATGCGGTGGCAGCCTCAGAGCTACGCGACGCGATGGACCTAGCCTACCTGACCGCTCAGCGCCCAGCCGACACGCTCTCAATGCGGGAGGCCGATGCGGTTAACGAATTCCTGCAGGTATCCCAGGGCAAGACGTCCAAGAAACTGCGAATCCGTCTTACGGCCGCCGGCGCACTGAATGATTTGGGCATATTGGTTGAGCGCCTGATTGCACAGAGACGCGCCCGCGGAGTTCGAAACCCGTATCTGATCGTCACTGAGGATGGGAGACAGGTGACCAAACACATGCTGAGATTGCGTTTTGACGATGCGCGCGACAAGGCAATCGTCATCGCCAGGGGCGCAAGTGATGGGGTGTTGGCCGCGAGTATTCGGCAGTTCCAGTTCCGTGACATCCGCCCGAAAGCTGCCAGCGAAATACTGGACCTGGGCGACGCCAGCCGCCTTCTGGGGCACACCGACAAGCAAATAACCGAGACGGTCTACAGGCGTGTTGGCGAGATCGTAAAACCGACCCGCTGACATCGAGTTGCGGAAACTGCCTGAAATGATGCGGAAACGATAGGGGTTTTAACTGAAAACGCCACCAAATCCCAGAAACACAAAAGCCCCGCATTGCGGGGCTTTTGTTTGAATCTTGGCGGGAAACCAGGGATTCGAACCCTGGAGACGCTATTAACGTCCGCCGGTTTTCAAGACCGGTGCATTCAACCACTCTGCCAATTTCCCTTGTGCATCACAGGATTATAGTAGCCCATCCCGGCTCAGCGGGCGCCATAATACCCGAATGAAACACACTGTCAAACTCTTGCCATAGCTTGTTACAGAGCGTCTGTTATGATCTTTGCGACTGAACGTTTCAAAACCGAAGGAGTGTCGCCATGCGCGAACAGAATTACGCAGTGAATGGTAACGCGCAGGCTGAGCAGCTTGAAGTCAGCCGCGTGTTGCGCAACACCTATGGCTTGCTCGCCCTTACCCTCGCATTCAGCGGCGTGATGGCGTTCGTGGCCCAGCAGATGCGCGTCGGCTATCCGAATATCTTTGTCGTGCTGATCGGCTTCTATGGCCTGTTCTTCCTGACCAACAAGCTGCGTGATTCGGCCTGGGGCCTGGTATCGGCATTTGCCTTGACCGGTTTCATGGGCTTTATCCTCGGCCCGATCCTCAACCGTTACCTCGGCATGGCCGGCGGCGCGGAAGTGGTCAGCTCGGCGTTTGCCATGACCGCACTGGTGTTTGGTGGTCTGTCGGCCTACGTGCTGATCACCCGCAAGGACATGAGCTTCCTGGGTGGTTTCATCACCGCTGGTTTCTTCGTGTTGCTGGCGGCGGTGGTTGCGAGCATGTTCTTCCAGATCAGCGGCCTGCAACTGGCGATCAGCGCAGGTTTCGTGCTGTTCTCTTCGGTGTGCATCCTGTTCCAGACCAGTGCGATCATCCACGGTGGCGAGCGTAACTACATCATGGCGACCGTCAGCCTGTATGTGTCCATCTACAACCTGTTTATCAGCCTGTTGCAGATCTTCGGCATCATGAGCCGCGACGACTGATTGCCAGCGCAATAAAAAATGCCCCGCATCGAAAGATGCGGGGCATTTTTGTTTCAAGGGACTTAATACTGGTTGGGCTCCATTTCCAGATCGACCTTGAAACGTTCTGCTATGTCGCGCTGGATACGCTGGGCCAGGTTCGCAATATCGTGCCCGGTGGCGTCGCCGTAGTTGACCAGCACCAACGCCTGCAACGTGTGCACGCCAGCATCGCCGTCACGGAAGCCCTTCCAGCCGGCCTTGTCGATCAGCCAGCCGGCCGCGAGCTTCATCTGTCCATCGGCCTGCGGGTACGCCACCAGGTCCGGATACAGCGCCTGCAGCTCAGCCGCCAGCACTTGGGACACCAGCGGGTTCTTGAAGAAGCTGCCAGCATTGCCCAGCTCTGCCGGGTCCGGCAGTTTTTCCCGGCGGATGCTGCAGATCGCGCGGCTGACATCACTCGGTGTCGCTTCGGTGATCCCCTGCCCCGCCAGGCGCTGCTGCACCGGGCCGTAGTCGAGTTTGAGATGGCTGGCGCGGCTCAGGGCAAAGCGCACCCGCAGGATCAGCCAGCGCGCAGTCTCATGCTTGAACAGGCTGTCGCGGTAGGCAAAGTTGCACTCTTCCAGGCTGAAGTCGCGCAGTTCGCCTGTGTGGCGATCCAGGGCGGTCAGGCCAGCGAATACATCCTTGATCTCGACACCGTAGGCGCCGATGTTCTGCATGGGCGCTGCGCCAACGGTGCCGGGGATGAGGCTGAGGTTTTCCAGGCCGCAGAAACCTTGTTCCAAGGTCCACAGCACGAACGGGTGCCAGGCCTCGCCGGCTTCGGCCTCGACCACCACCTGCGTGCCGTCGTCGTGCAACACACGAATGCCCTGGCTGGCCATGCGCAGCACCAGCGCCGGAATGTCCTGGGTCAACAGCAGGTTGCTACCGCCACCGATCACCAGCAGCGGCACCGCGTGGGTGGCTGAATAGGTCAAGGCCTCACGGACATCATCGTCACTGTGGGCCTCGGCGAACAGCTGGGCGCGCACGTCAATGCCAAAGCTGTTGAATGGCTTGAGCGACACCTGCGCAAGCACCTGCAAGGTCATAACCGCCCCTTCAATTCGATCACCAATAAATCACAGGCGCGCTCGATCAGGTCCAGGACCCGTTCAAAGCCTTGTTCGCCTTCGTAATACGGGTCCGGCACTTCGTCCACTTCGGCGTCGTAACGGCGCAGGAACAGGTCCAGCTCCGCCTTGCCCTGGCCGGGTTGCAGGGCCTTGAGGTTGCGCAGGTTGCTGTGATCCATGGCCAGGATCAGGTCATAACGCGCAAAGTCGGCGCGAGAAACCTGCTGGGCACGCTGGGCCGACAGATCGTAGCCGCGCACCAACGCCGCGCGCTGGCTGCGTTGGTCCGGCGGGTTGCCGACATGCCATTCGCCCGTGCCAGCGGACGCGACCTCGACTTGCCCCGCCAGCCCCGCTTCGCGCAATTTATGGCGCAGCACGCCTTCTGCGGTGGGCGAACGGCAGATGTTGCCCAGGCAGACAAACAGAACCTCCATCAGGCCCCCAGCAGGCGACGGACGCGCTCAAGGTCTTCCGGGGTGTCGACACCGGCGGGCGGCGCTTCCAGCGCATCGCCCACGTGGATGCGCACGCCGTGCCACAGGGCGCGCAGTTGCTCCAGGGACTCGGTGTTTTCCAGCCAGCACGGACCCCAACTGACGAAGTCATGCAGGAAACCGGCGCGGTAGGCGTAAATGCCGATATGGCGACGGTAAGGCACGCCTTCCGGCAACACGTCAGGCTGCTTGGCGAAAGCGTCGCGCGCCCAAGGCAAGGTCGAGCGACTGAACGTCAGCGCCAGGCCATTGATGTCACTGACCACTTTCACCACGTTCGGGTTGAACAGGGTTTCGATGTCTTCGATTGGCTCGGCCAGGGTGGCCATGCGCGCTTCGCCATGGGCGGCGAGGTTGGCGGCCACCTGGTCGATCACGCTCGGTGGGATCAAGGGTTCGTCGCCCTGCACGTTGACCACGATGGCGTCCGGCGCCAGGCCAAGCTGGGTGGCCACTTCGGCCAGGCGATCGGTGCCGGAGTTGTGGTCTTCGCGGGTCAGCACCGCCTCGGCGCCGAAGCCCTTGCAGGCTTCGATGATGCGCGGGTCGTCGGTGGCCACCACCACGCGCTCGGCGCTGCTTTTGCAGGCCTGTTCCCACACCAACTGGATCATCGGCTTGCTGCCGATCAGTTGCAGCGGCTTGCCCGGCAGGCGGGTCGAGGCGTAGCGGGAAGGAATGACAACGGTAAAGGCGGTGGTCATTTATCCAGGCGCTCATCGGTGGTCAGGGTGCGGGCTTCGCTTTCCAGCATCACCGGGATGCCATCACGGATCGGGTAAGCCAGGCCAGCGCCTTTGCTGATCAGCTCGGTTTTGTCGGCGCTGAGCTTGAGCGGGCCTTTGCAGATCGGGCAAGCGAGGATGTCGAGCAATTTGGTGTCCATGAATGTTTCCTGGAAAGCAGCGGTTTAAGGCAAAAGACGGGCAGGCAGCAGACGCATCAGCTGCGTGTCGAACCAGGCGACGAACGCCGGCGACGGCAGCGCATCCACCGCAAGGTACCACCAGTCGGGCTGGGCAAAGGCGCGGCACTTCACCGCGTCCTTCTCGGTCATGACCAGTGGCAATGACGGCGTAAAATTCAGGACCTCGGCGCTGTAAGTCGCGTGGTCGGCAAAGCCATGGGGTATCGGCTGCCAGTGTAGCGTTTCAAGGGTAGTGAAGAAACGTTGCGGGTTGCCAATGCCGGCAACCGCATGCACCTGCTGGCTGGCTGGAAAATGATCCACCGGCTGCCGTTCGCCGGTCAGCAGGTTAACCAGCGCGGTGGGTTGCAGGCGAAAGGCAAAACCATCGTCTCGATCACTGGAAGCGCCGTTGTACAGCAAGGCGTCGACACTCTGGAGGCGCTCCACCGGCTCACGCAACGGCCCGGCCGGCAGACAACGGCGGTTGCCCAGGCCACGGGCGGCGTCGATCAGCACCAATTCAAGGTCACGGGCCAGGCGGTAGTGCTGCAGGCCGTCGTCGGAGAGGATCAGGTCGAGGGTTTCACTGGCCAGCAGCGCCTTGACCGCACGGCTGCGATCGGGGTCGATCATCAACGGCACGCCGCTGCGCTGCACGATCAACAGCGGTTCATCACCCGCCACGTCGGCGCTGTGGCTGGCTTCGACCCGCCAGGGCAACTGCGGCGGTTTGGCGCCATAACCCCGACTGACCACACCCACGCGCAGGCCGCTGCGTCGACAGTGTTCGATCAGCCACAGGATCAACGGCGTCTTGCCGGTGCCACCCACGGTGATATTACCGACCACCACCACCGGCACCGGCGATTGATAAATCTCGCCCTCTCCCGCCAGGAAGCGTGCACGCTTGCCTTGTACCACCCGGCGATACAAGGACTCCAGCGGCCGCAACAGCGCAAGTGCCGGATGGCCCTCGTACCAGGCCTTGAGCAAACGATCGGACAGGGCCATCAGGGTTGGCCCGCCGCCTCGACGGTGGTCATGCGCAAATGGCTGAAACCGAGCTTGCCGGCAGCGTCCATCGCAGTGATCACGGCCTGGTGCTGGGTCTTGCCATCGGCACTGATGGACAGCGGCAGCTTAGTGTCGCCGCCGGACTCTTTCTGCAAGGCATCCATCAGGCTGGCCAAGTCGTTTTTCTCAAGCAACTGGTTATTCACCGAAAACACCCCGTCGGCGCTGATGGCGATGTCCAATTGCTTGACTTGCTGGTCTTCGGCCGGCGAACCGCTCACGGCTTCCGGCAGGTCGACGCGCAGCTCGGTCTGCCGGGTGAAGGTGGTAGTGACGACAAAAAACAGCAGCAGGATAAACACCACGTCGATCAGCGACGCAAGGTTGATATCGACGTTTTCCCGTTGCTTGCGGCGAAATTTCACGCTTTGCCCCCAACCAGGTCCACGTCACGGTCGCCCTGCACCACTTCCACCAGCTTGATGGCTTCCTGCTCCATGCCGACCACCAGTTCATCGATGCGGCGTTGCAGGAAACGGTGGAAGAACACTGAAGGGATACCGACCATCAGGCCTGCGGCCGTGGTGATCAGCGCCTTGGAAATACCACCGGCCAGTACGGCTGCGTTGGTGGTCATGCCGGAACCCATGAACGAGCTGAAGATATCGATCATGCCCAGCACCGTACCGAGCAAGCCGAGCAACGGCGCCATGGCGGCGATGGTGCCGAGGGCGTTGATGTAGCGCTCCAGTTCATGGATGACGCGGGCGGCGGCTTCCTCGATGCACTCTTTCATGATCTCGCGACCATGCTTGGAGTTGGCCAGGCCGGCGGCGAGGATTTCACCCAACGGGGAATTGGCGCGCAGCTCCTTGAGCTTTTCCTTGTCGAGCTGCTTGTTCTTGATCCAGGCCCAGACCTGCCCCAGTAAATGCTCGGGGGTCACACGGCTGGCGCGCAGGGTCCACAGGCGTTCGGCGACGATGCCGAGTGCGGCGATAGAACTCATGATGATCGGCAACATCATCCAGCCGCCGGATTTGACCAATTCCCACACAGTGAATGTCCCCTCGAAAAAGTGCGCCACTTTACCATATAGGTGCGTTGACCACAGACCCCATCGGCCGCGCCTAGGGTAACCGCTCGCGCCAGAACCGGCGTTGACTGCGTGCAACAACCGGCGGCGTAAAAGCCCCCAACTGCAGACGCACGGCACCCTGCTCGGCACTGTCATAGACCTGGCTGCCCAATCGCCGGTAGCGTTCCATCACCTGTGGATGGGGATGGCCGAACGCGTTGTGGCGCCCTCGCGAGATCAGCACGAATCGCGGAGCAAGCCGTTCCACAAAGGGCCAGGACGATGAGCTGCGACTGCCATGGTGCGGCGCTTGCAGCCAATCGGTGCGCACCGCCAGGGGTGATGCGAGCATGGACTGCTCGGCGGCGCGGTCAATATCACCGGTCAGCAGCAGGCGCTCGCCATTGGCCTGCACCTGCAAGACGCAGGACTTCGCGTTGCCACTAATGGCGTCCGGCCACTGCCAGAGTTCGAAGGTCACGCCGTCCCAGGTCCATCGCTCGCCGCTGACGCACGGCTGAGTGCCGAGCGATGGGGGTAGACCTTCAGTTTCCCCGCCCACCACGCGCTTGATCGGCATGCCCTTGGCAACGGCTGCCGAACCACCGGCATGATCGGCATCGGCGTGGCTGAGCAACAGCATATCCAGCTCCCCTACCCCGAGTTTTCGCAGAGACGGCAGGACAACGCGTGCGCCCAGGTCAAAACTTCCGGAGCGCGGGCCGGCGTCGTAGAGCAAGGCGTGATGACGGGTGCGCAGAATCAGCGATTGGCCCTGGCCGACGTCCAGTTGCACGACCTCTACTTGTCCATGAGGGACCAACTCTCGCGGGGGAAACACCGCCAACAGTAGCATCGGCCACCCGAGCAAACGAAATGGAACACCTTTAGGCAGCAGGAGCAGCACCGCCCCCAGCAGACTCACCAGCCAATAGCCCAACGGCACTTCGGCCGGAATCCAGGCCGGCATTTGCCCGGCGAGCCACGCCAAGCCCTTGAACAGGACATCCAGTGCCCCACCCGCTAGCCACAGCAATCCTTCACCCACGAACGGCAGCCCCACCAATGCGGTGCCCAACAAAGCCAGCGGCAACACCACCAAGCTGATCCACGGCACTGCCACCAGGTTAGCGAACGGTGCACTCAGGCTGATGGGCAACCCCAACACCAACAAGACCGGAAACAACCCGATGGCAATCAACCACTGCGGCCGAGTCCACGCTTGCCACAGACTCCAAGGCCCCAGACGGCCACCAAACGCCAGGATCAGCACCGCCACCGCCGCAAAGGACAGCCAGAGCCCCGGCTGCAAACTGGCCAACGGCTCCAACACCAACACCCCATTGAGCGCCAGCAACAAAGGCCACCACAGCCCTAGATGACGAAAGCGCAATCGCCACAACAACACCAACCCGACCATCACACAGGCGCGCTGCACCGGCACGCCAAACCCGGCCAGCAAGCCGTAACCCAGCGCCGTGGTGAACGCCAACCCACAGGCCCACGGCAACCACGGCCAGGTTCGGGGCCAGCATCCATAGCGCGCCAGGCCGGCGATCAAGCCGTAGATCAACCCCGCCAGTAGGCCAATATGCTGGCCGGAGATGACTAGCAAATGCACAGTCCCGGTGTCCTGAAGCACCTGCCAATCAGCGGCTGTCAATCCAGAGCCATCGCCCAACACCAGGGCAATCAGGCCTGCTTCCCGGCCATGGGCATCCACCGTCATCAGGCGCTGGCGCACACTGTCGCGCCAGGCGTTGGCAGCCGGTGCCAGGCGCTCTCCGTCCTTTACCGTGCCCGTGGCGCCTATGCGCTGGGCCAGCAGCCAAGCCTCCTGATCAAACCCATGGAAGTTCAGCAACCCGGCCGGCCGCTTCAGGGTGACTGCCAGGCGCCAGCGTTCACCGCTGCGCACAGTCGGTCCACCACGCCAGGACACCCGGATACGCGTGGGCAACCGGGCAGTACGCGACCGACTGTCGGTCAGCACGAAGCGCACGCCATCGCCCGTTTGCTGAGGCAAACCGGTAACCCGCCCTTCCACCCAGCGCGTCTGGCCATCCAACACCGGCCTGAGGCGGTCATCCAGCGCCCACTGCGCACTCATGCACGCCCAACTCAGCCCGAACAGGAAAAACGCCAAGGGATACGTGCGAAACGGCAACAACATCAAGGCCAGCACCATCAAGGCGATCAGCCAACCGGTCGTCGGCAATGCCGGTAAAAAGCGCAAGGCCAGCAACCCCAGCGCGAACGCGCACATCCCTGTCCTCATGGATCATCCTTTTCCAGTGATCCACTCAGTCTTAGCCAGATGCCCAGCACGGCCTATGATGTTTTGTCACAAAGTCTGAATTTTCTGTTTATAGAATGCGGGCATACTTGCCCCTCGAACCGACCTGGACCCCTTATGCCCCGGCGCTTATTCAAACGATACATGCCTGACCCCAGCAGTATCAGGGAACACAAGTCATTACAGTTTCTCGGCACCTTGCTGCATGACCCGAATCTCTGGCACCTGAACCGGCACTCGGTCGCACGCGCAATGGCCGTGGGTTTGTTCGCGGCGTTTATTCCGATTCCGTTGCAGATGTTGCTGGCCGCCGTGCTGGCAATCACCGTGCGCGGCAACATGCCCATCGCGGTCAGCCTGGTATGGCTGACCAACCCGATCACCATGCCGGTGGTGTTTATCTGCACCTACATGACCGGCGCCTGGCTGATGAATGTGCCGCCGCGCAGCCTGCCGGATGACCTGACGTGGGAATGGATCAGCGGCCAATTGAGCACGTTATGGCAACCATTCCTGCTGGGCTCGGTGGTGCTGGGGCTGGTGTTGGGTGCGATCGCGTATTGCCTGACCATGGGCTATTGGCGCTGGTGGGTGGCCCACCAATGGAAAAAACGTAAGCAGCGTCGCGCCTAGCAAGCCCGCAGGCGCAGATGCACGCGCAGCCCTTTTCCGGTGTTTTCCGCCCACAGGCTGCCGTCCTGGCGTTGCACGGCATTGCGCGCGATGCTCAGCCCAAGCCCGAAGCCACCATCGCCGGGGCGTGATCCGTCCAGGCGCGTGAACGGTGCGAAGATCCGTTCCAGGTCCCCGTCATCAATCCCGCCGCCCTGATCCTCCAGCCACATATGCCAATAGTCACCTTCACGCCGCCCATCCAGGCTGACCACACCGCCCACGGGTGAATGGCGAATGGCATTGCGCAGGATGTTTTCCAGGGCCTGGGCCAATGCATTCAGGTTGCCCCGCACCCAGCACTCCGGGCCGAGCAGACACGGCAGGCGCGACGCGGGCCAATCGCTTTCGAAGCATGCGTTTTCGCGCAACATATCCCACAGCGCCTGAAGCTGGATATCTTCCTGGGGCAGCGGCGCCCGCTCGGTGTCCAACCACGCCAGTTGCAGGCTGTCTTCCACCAGGCGTTGCATCGCATCGATCTCACGGCCAAGCCGCTCGCGCAGTTGCGTCAGGTCCTGCTCACTGTCACAGGCCACTCTCAATCGGCTCAACGGCGTGCGCAGTTCATGGGACATGTCCCGCAGCAGTTGCTGCTGCAACACCACGGTGCCCTGCAAACGCTCGGACATATGGTCGAACGCGCGGCCCAGCTCGCCCAACTCATCCTGACGACTGGTGGCGTCGTGGGACAGCCGCGTATTCAACTGGTCGGCCCGCCAGGCGTTGGCCTGCTCACGCAATTGATTGAGGGGCATGATCAGCAGCCGATACAGACCAACGCACAGCAACAGCGTAAACAGACCGGGAATCACGCCATTGGTCACCACCCGCCAAAACAGTTGATAGCGCCCCGGCATGAAACGCTGCGGCAGCTCGATCACCAGCGAACCCGCGTTGGGGTCGGCGGGAAACGGAATTTTCAGCCACGGCAGGCCTTTGACATGCCGACTCACCGGCCAGTCCAGGCCACGCAGAAAGGTCAGGCGCTGGCTTTCCTTATCGGTCAGCGGGTAGCTGCTCAGCGATTGCAAGTCATTGCCGATCACACCGATCCAGGTACTTTCGCGCTTGCCCATCTCCTGCTGCCATACATCGATGCCCGCATTGCCGCCTCGGTTCCAGGCCTGTTCCGCACGTACCGCGTAGCCACTCAAGGTGACCCGCGCTTCATCGGACAGGTAGGCGTTCTGCTGCTCCATGTATCGCCCCCACGACCAACTGAGCCAGATCATCAGCAAACAGAAGGCGATCAGCAGGCAGGCCAGCTTCCAGAATAACGAGTGCTTGCCCGGCAGGCGTTTAAAGGGCCGTTTAAAGGCTGTCATCGGCACCGCTCAACACATAGCCCTTGCCCCACACCGTGCGCACTTCGCGCTCGGTGTAGCCGATGGCCTTGAGCTTGCGGCGGATCTGGCTGATATGCATGTCCAGGCTACGGTCATGGGGTGCGTAACCGCGTTGCAGCACATGCTGGTAAAGGAAGGGTTTGCTGAGGACTTCTTCCGCGTTGCGATGCAGGGTTTCCAGCAGGCGATATTCACTGCGGGTCAGGCCAGCCCAGTGTTGCAGGTGGAAGACATCGCACAGTTCATCGTCAAAACGCAGGGTGCGGGCATCGCCACGTGCGGGCGCCAAGCTCGGCGCGGGGCGTCGGTCCAAGGCGACACGGCGCAGGATGGCCTCGATGCGCACGCGCAGCTCGATCATGCTGAACGGCTTGGGCAGGTAGTCATCGGCGCCCAGGCGAAAACCGCTGATGCGATCAGCCTCGGCACCGAGCGCCGACATCAGGATCACCGGGATCGAATGGCTCTGGCGCAGATGGGTGAGGATCGACAACCCATCCAGCCCCGGCAGCAAAATATCCATCAACACCACGTCGAACACCTGGTCGCGCGCCATCTGCAGGCCTTGCTGGCCGTTCTGGCACCAGGTGACATGGAAACCACAGCGCCCCAGGTGCTCATGGACATAAGCGCCCAGCACGGGGTCATCTTCGATGGTCAGGATACTGGGCAGGCCAATTGCTACGGGATTCATTAGTATCTGCAAGTCATTCTCAATGACTGATTATTCAAGATAACCCCGCCGCAGGCAATCGCCACTGGCCGCCAAATGCCTTCAAGATTGCCGTATGTCATTAATTTGCAAGATTCCTCGCCGCGCAAATGGCTACACTGCGCAGGTGGCGCGGGCCGGATGCCCGCGCAATTCCGTAGATATCAATGTGGTAGCAGGAGAGTGGCGTGCTGACAAGAATGGGGATAAAAGGCCGCGTACTGTTGCTGACCTTATTACCGACCAGCCTGATGGCCTCGTTGCTGGGCGGCTATTTCACCTGGATGCAGCTCTCGGAACTGCAGACCCAATTGCTGCAACGCGGCGAAATGATCGCCGAACAGTTGGCGCCCCTGGTCGCGCCCGCTCTCAGTGCGCGCAACACCGATCTGCTCGAACGCATCGCCACTCAATCCCTGGAACAGCCGGACGTGCGTGCCGTGTCCTTTCTCAGCCCAGACCGCGCGCCCCTCGCCCACGCCGGCCCGACCATGCTCAACCAGCCGCCGGTCGGCAACAGCTCCCATTTATTACAGCGTACTGGCAATGACGCCACCCGCTATTTGCTGCCGGTGTTTGGCCGCCATCGCAACCTCGCGGGCGACCTGATCCCGGATGAAGCCGACCGCCTGCTGGGCTGGGTCGAGGTGGAACTGTCCCACAACGGCATGTTGCTGCGTGGCTACCGCAGCCTGTTCGCCAGCTTGTTGCTGATCGCCATCGGCCTGATCTGCACCGCAGCGCTGGCCCTGCGCATCAGCCGCACGATCAACTCGCCCATCGGCCAGATCAAGCAAGCCGTGGCCCAACTCAAGGACGGCAACCTGGAAACCCGCCTGCCACCCTTGGGCAGCCAGGAACTGGACCAACTCGCCTCGGGCATCAACCGCATGGCCGAGACCTTGCAGAACGCCCAGGAAGAACTGCAACACAGCATCGACCAAGCCACCGAAGACGTGCGCCAGAACCTGGAAACCATCGAGATCCAGAACATCGAGCTGGACCTGGCGCGCAAGGAGGCCCTGGAGGCCAGCCGCATCAAGTCGGAGTTCCTGGCCAACATGAGCCATGAGATCCGCACGCCGCTCAACGGCATTCTCGGCTTCACCCACTTATTGCAAAAAAGCGAGCTGACCCCGCGCCAGCTCGACTACCTGGGCACCATCGAAAAATCCGCCGACAACCTGCTGGGTATCATCAACGAGATCCTCGATTTCTCGAAAATCGAGGCCGGCAAGCTGGTGCTCGACAGCATCCCGTTCAACCTGCGCGACTTGCTGCAAGACACCCTGACCATCCTCGCCCCCGCCGCCCATGCCAAGCAGCTGGAACTGGTGAGCCTGGTGTACCGCGACACTCCGCTGGCGCTGGTGGGCGACCCGCTGCGCCTCAAGCAGATCCTCACCAACCTGATCAGCAACGCGATCAAGTTCACCCGCGAAGGCACTATCGTCGCCCGGGCGATGATCGAGGACGAGCAAGAAGACAGCGTGCAATTGCGCATCAGCGTGCAGGACACCGGCATCGGCCTGTCCAGCCAGGACGTGCGCGCGTTGTTCCAGGCCTTCAGCCAGGCCGACAACTCGCTGTCGCGTCAACCCGGCGGCACGGGATTGGGCCTGGTGATTTCCAAGCGCCTGATCGAGCAGATGGGCGGTGAAATCGGCGTCGACAGCACGCCGGGCGAAGGCTCGGAATTCTGGATCAGCCTGAACCTGCCCAAGACCCGTGACGACGTCGAAGACTTGCCTTCCGCGCCGCTGCTGGGTCATCGTGTCGCGGTCCTGGAAAACCACGAACTGGCACGCCAGGCGCTGCAACATCAATTGGAAGACTGTGGCCTGGAAGTCACACCGTTCAACAGCCTGGAAAGCCTGACCAACGGCATCACCAGCGCCCACCAGACCGAGCAGGCCATCGACCTTGCGGTACTCGGCGTCACCGCCAATGACATCCCGCCCGAGCGCCTCAACCAGCACCTGTGGGACCTCGAACATTTGGGCTGCAAAGTGCTGGTGCTGTGCCCGACCACCGAGCAGATGCTGTTCAACCAGTCCGTGCCCAACCCCAACAGCCAGTTGCAGGCCAAGCCGGCGTGTACGCGCAAGTTGCGTCGCGCGCTGTCCGACCTGATCAGCCCGCGCCCGTCACGCAGCGAACCGGGCGAACCATTGTCCAGCCGTGCACCGCGCGTGTTGTGCGTGGACGATAACCCGGCAAACCTGCTCTTGGTGCAGACGCTGCTGGAGGACATGGGCGCACGGGTGCGCGCCGTGGAAAGCGGGTATGCCGCCATCGACGCGGTGAAACAGGACACCTTCGACCTGGTGCTGATGGACGTGCAAATGCCCGGCATGGACGGCCGCCAGAGCACCGAGGCGATCCGTCAGTGGGAAAGCGAGCGCAGCGGCACGCCATTGCCGGTGGTCGCCCTCACCGCCCACGCCATGGCCAACGAAAAACGCGCCTTGCTGCAAAGCGGCATGGACGATTACCTGACCAAACCCATCAGCGAGCGGCAACTGGCCCAGGTGGTGTTGAAGTGGACCGGCCTGGCCCTGCGCAATCAAGGCCCGGAAAAGGCAACGGATGGTCTTGGCCCTGGCGTGCAACTGCCCGTACTTGACCATGAAGAAGGCCTGCGCCTGGCCGCCGGCAAGGCAGATCTCGCGGCGGACATGCTCGCCATGTTGCTCGCCTCCCTGGAGGCCGACCGCCTGGCTATCACCCTTGCCCGTGACGCCAACGACAACAACGCCCTGATCGAGCGCGTGCACCGCCTGCATGGCGCCACCCGTTATTGCGGCGTACCGCAACTGCGAGCCGCCTGCCACCGCGCCGAAACCCTGCTCAAGCAGGACGACGCCAAGGCCCAGCATGCCCTGGACGAACTGGACATGGCCATTGCCCGACTCGCCAGTGAAGCACGGGTCAACGCCTGACTTTTTACAGGAACAGGCTTTTGTGGTGAGCGAGCTTGCTGTGGCGAGGGAGCTTGCTGTGGCGAGGGAGCTTGCTCCCGTTGACTGCGTAGCAGTCTCCGGCTTTTTGGGGCCGCTTCGCACCCCAGCGCAAGCAAGCTTGCTCACCACAGGGTTATCTATTTATTCAGTCATTGCAGGGAGCTTTTCCATGCGCGTCATTCTTTTCAGCAGCCAGACCTACGACCGCGACAGTTTTCTCGGCGAACCCCTGCCGCATGGCCTGGAACTGCAGTTCCAGCCCGCCCGCCTCAACCTCGACACCGTGGCTCTCGCCGAGCATCACGAAGTGGTCTGCGCCTTTATCAACGACGACCTCAGCGCCCCGGTCCTGGAGCACCTGGCCAAGGGCGGAACGCGGTTGATCGCGCTGCGCTCGGCGGGCTACAACCATGTGGACCTGGCCGCCGCCAAGCGCCTGGGCCTGACCATCGTGCGCGTGCCGGCCTATTCGCCCCATGCGGTGGCCGAGCATGCGGTCGCGCTGATCCTCGCCCTCAACCGTCGCCTGCACCGCGCCTATAACCGCACCCGCGATGGCGATTTCAGCCTGCACGGCCTCACCGGTTTCGACCTGGTGGGCAAGACCGTCGGCGTAGTCGGCACGGGGCAGATCGGCGCCACTTTTGCCAAGATCATGGCCGGCTTCGGTTGCCAGTTGCTCGCCTATGACCCCTTCCCTAACGCACAGGTGCAGGCCCTGGGCGCGCGCTACGTGAGCCTGCCCGAACTGCTGGCCCAGGCGCAGATCATCAGCCTGCATTGCCCGCTGACCGCTGACAGCAAACACTTGATCAACGCCCGTTCCCTGGCACAAATGCAGCCAGGCGCGATGCTGATCAACACCGGTCGCGGTGGTCTGGTCGACACCCCGGCGCTGATCGAAGCGCTCAAGGACGGCCAGCTCGGCTACCTGGGACTGGATGTGTATGAAGAAGAGGCCCAGCTGTTTTTCGAGGACCGCTCCGACCTGCCCCTGCAGGACGACGTCCTTGCGCGCCTGCTGACCTTCCCCAACGTGATCATCACCGCCCACCAGGCGTTCCTCACCCGCGAAGCCCTGGCCGCGATTGCCGGCACCACCCTGGCCAACATTGCGGCCTGGGCCGATGGGCAGGCGCAGAACCTCGTCGAAGGATGATCAGCGGTCACATACCAGGCTCATGATGAGCCAGCACCCGTGATAGGATGCCGCGCCTATTTGGAGGATCCATGGCCGAACACGATTTCCGCTTCAGTTTGCTGAGCCCGCAACACACCCTGATCGAATGCCGCGCCCTGGTGCCGGGCCGTTACCAGGTCACCGGCAACGGTGGCTCGATCAAGCATGGCGACATTTTGATCGTCTCCCTGCGCGGCAGTAAAACCCTGTCGATGCGCCTCACCGTCGAAGGTGATGCGCGCTACTCCATCCGCCCGGCGGGCCAATGGGTCGCCATGGCCCAAGGGCCGAAGTTCGGCGAGTTGGAGATTCACACCTGGAAGGTCAACTGCGACAGCTGCGATGCGGTGTTGGAGTTTGAATTCGCGGTGGAAACCAAGCTGACCAAAGAACCGCTGCAACCGGCCGCCAACGCGCGCATTGCCGAATTGGGCTGGGCCAGCGAGGGCGACAAGCACCGCTGCCCGAAATGCCAAAAGGCCGCGCAATGAAAGGCCTGCTTCTGCTCGCCGCCGTCGGAGTGGCCCTGACAGGTTGCGCCGGGGACGCGGTCAAGCTCAAGCAGGATCACAGCTACGTGGTGGAATGGATTGGTGAACGGCCGCTGATGGACTACGCGCACCTGACCGTCACCCTCGGCGCCGATGGCCGTGCCTACGGCAACGGTGGCTGCAACCACTGGTTCGCGCCCTACACCGTCGACGGCGAAAAGCTCAGCTTCGGCCAGATCGGCAGCACTCGCAAACTCTGCGCCGAGGCCTTGATGGAGCAGGAACACCGCTTCATCCAGGCCCTGCAAGGCGTGCAGCGTTGGGACATCTCGCCGATCGAACAGACGCGTTTCTGGCCGGCCGAGGGCAAGCCGATTCGGCTGTGGCTTGAAGAAGGCTGACAGCATCAATCTCAGGATTGAGCGAGGTCAGAATGTGGGAGCGGGCTTGCTCGCGAAGGCGGTGGACCAGTCGGCACATGTATTGACTGACCCACCGCTTTCGCGAGCAAGCCCGCTCCCACATTAGATCTGAGTTGTCGCTTCAGCCGCGCAAGGCCTTGAGCTTGGCGATCACACCCTCCGCCGTCTGCTCGCCCATCAATGTCTCACGCACCTTGCCCTTGTCATCGATGATGTAGGTCACTGGCAAGGCTTCGCTGCGTGGAATATCAAAAATCTCTTCCGGGTTCTGCGCCAGCACCGTGAACTTGATACCCAGCTTGTCGCTGGCGGCTTTCAGCTCTTCGCCCTGCACATTGTCGAAGTTGACCCCGAACACACCCACGTTCTGCGCCTTCAGTTGGTCGGCCAAGGCATTCAGCTCGGGGATTTCCGTGCGGCACGGGCCGCACCATTCGGCCCAGTAGTTGACCACCAGCCACTGCTTGTCCAAGCGTTCGGCAGCCACCTTCTTGCCATATTGGTCAACGCCGTAATCGTTACCGCAGCCGCTGAGCAGCAGGGTTGTGATGATCGCCAATGCACCGATCAGTCGCCTTGTCATGGGGTAATCCTTCGCAAAAATGAACGTTGGCTGCGACCTATCGCCTCTTACGGTTTAAGGACAGGTCGCTGCGCGGGTAGAATACCCGCCACCTTACGCAAGATGCGACCCGCACATGACCGATCTGACGCTTTATCACAACCCGCGCTGCTCGAAATCCCGCGGTGCGCTGGAACTGCTGGAAGCCCGCGGCCTCACCCCCAACGTGGTGCGCTACCTGGAAACCCCGCTGGACGCCGCGCAACTAAAGGCATTGCTGGGCAAGCTGGGGATCAGTGCCCGCCAACTGCTGCGCACCGGCGAAGATGAATACAAGGCGCTCAACCTGGCCGACGCCAGCCTCAGCGAAGCCCAGTTGATTGCGGCCATCGCCGAACATCCAAAGCTGATGGAACGCCCGATCCTGGAAACCGCCGACAAAGCCATCATTGGCCGTCCGCCGGAAAACGTGTTGGAGATCCTGCCGTGACGTCGCCCTATGTGCTGGTGCTGTATTACAGCCGCAATGGCTCGGTGAGCGAAATGGCCCGGCAGATCGCCCGGGGCATCGAGCAAGGCGGTATGGAAGCGCGGCTGCGCACCGTGCCGGCGATCTCCACCGAGTGCGAAGCCGTGGCGCCAAGCATCCCGGACGAAGGCGCGCTGTATGCCAGCCTGGATGACCTGAAGCACTGCTCGGGCCTGGCCCTGGGCAGCCCGACCCGTTTCGGCAACATGGCAGCGCCGCTCAAGTATTTCATCGACGGCACCAGCAACCTGTGGCTCACCGGCGCCCTCGTCGGCAAGCCGGCCGGGGTGTTCACCTCCACCGCCAGCCTGCACGGCGGTCAGGAAACCACGTTGATGTCGATGCTGCTGCCGCTGCTGCACCACGGCATGCTGATCACCGGCCTGCCCTACAGCGAACAAGCGCTGCTCGATACCCAGGGCGGTGGCACGCCGTATGGCGCCAGCCATCACGCCGGCCCCGACGGCAAGCGCATGCTCGATCAACATGAAATCGCCCTGTGCCGTGCCCTGGGCCTGCGCCTGGCGACTACCGCTACCTTGCTGGAGAGCGGCAGTGGCCAGAAAGCCTAAGGTCCTGCCACCCCAGGCGTGGCTGGAGCCACGGGTCAAGCTGGCACGCGGGCTGAGCCTGCTGGCGTTTTTTGGCCTGGTGGGTTTGCTCTGCGTTTACTACCTGTTCATCGCCGACCTGCATGGCGCGCGGCCCTGGGTGATCCTGCTGATCGAGTTGGTGCCGGTGCTGGTGCTGGCGCCGGGCATGCTGCTGGGCAGCGCGCGCGGGCATTCGTGGATGTGCTTTGTGGTGAACCTGTATTTCATCAAAGGTGCGCTGGCGGCCTATGACCCGAACCGGCAGTGGTTCGGGGTGCTGGAGATGTTGGCGAGTCTGGCGGTGTTTTGTACGGCGTTGTTGTATGTGCGGTGGCGGCATCAGCTAAACCGCCGCCTCGCGAACTGATTCTGTAGTGAGCGGGCTTGCCCCGCTCACTACAGGTTAATGATTCACCGTGTAAGCCAACATCATCGACAACTGGCACATCGGCCGCCCACTCTCGGCGTGCCATTGGTTGAACGCGCCCTGCACCGCCGCCAGGTCTCGCAGGCTGGTCGGTGCCTTGTCGACGATCTTCTGCGCGTTCAGCGCCGCCACCACGTCATAACTCGGCACAAAGGTGTCCTTGCCAACCATGCGCAAGAAGCGCGGCGCGGACAGCCCGCCAAGTTGATGGCCGTGCTTGCTCAGGTACTTCCACAGCCCGACGATATCGGTCACCGGCCAATCGGCGATAAACGCGCCGAAGCTGCCCTTCTCCTGCTCGATGTCGAGGATCATCTGCGCATTGCGCGGCACGCTCTTGAGCTTGCCCAGGTGACGGATGATGCTGGTGTCCTGCATCAGCCGCTCCAGATGTTCGGCGCCCATCAGCACCACTTTTTCCGGGTCGAAGCCGAAAAACACCTTTTCGAACGCCGGCCACTTGGCATCCACCACACTGTGCTTCAAGCCCGCACGAAACACCCGCAGCGCCAAGGTCGACAGGTAGCGATCATCGCTGATCTTGCGCAATTGCGCCGGGGTCTTGGGTACAGGCAGATGGGCTTCCAGCTCGGCCGCCGAACCGAAACGGTTCAGACAGTATTCGTGCAGCCACTTGTAATCGCGCATGCCCTCTCCTGGCAGTTGAATTGAAAACGGCGCCCGCGAGCGCCGTGTGTCAGAGCGTTGAAATGGCTCAGAGGTTCACCACATTGACGAAGCGCGAGGCGGCGGTTTCATCAATTTTCAGGCTGGTGAAGTCGAATAGGTTGCGGTCGGCCAACTGCGACGGCTGCACATTCTGCAAGCTACGGAAGATGCTTTCGGTACGGCCTGGGGTCTTGCGCTCCCAATCCACCAGCATTTCCTTGACCACCTGGCGCTGCAGGTTTTCCTGGGAGCCACACAGGTTGCACGGAATGATCGGGAATTGCTTGAAGTCGGAGTAGGCCTGGATGTCCTTCTCGTTGCAATACGCCAGCGGGCGGATTACCACGTTGCGCCCGTCATCGGCGCGCAGCTTGGGCGGCATGGCCTTGAGCGAGCCATTGAAGAACATATTGAGGAAGAACGTCTCGACGATGTCGTCGCGGTGGTGACCCAGGGCCATCTTGGTCGCGCCGATCTCGTCGGCGAAGGTGTACAGCGTGCCACGGCGCAGGCGCGAGCACAGCGAGCAGGTGGTCTTGCCTTCCGGAATCAGCTCCTTGACCACCGAGTAGGTATCTTTCTCGACGATGTGGTACTCGACGCCCAGTTCCTTGAGGTAGGCCGGCAGCACATGCTCAGGGAAGCCCGGCTGTTTCTGGTCCATGTTGACGGCGACGATCTCGAACTTGATCGGCGCGACCTTTTGCAGGTGCAGCAGCACGTCGAGCATTGTGTAACTGTCTTTGCCGCCGGAGAGGCAGACCATGACCTTGTCGCCGTCCTCGATCATGTTGAAATCGGCGACCGCTTCACCGGCCAGGCGACGCAGGCGTTTTTGCAGTTTGTTCTGGTTGACCGTAAGAGTGCCCATGGCGCTTGGATCCGCTAGAGGTGTGTGACGAAAAGCCGGGTATTTTACGCAAAAAAACCATCAAAAGGGCTAGCGGTAAAAGACCCCACCGCGATTAAGCCCAATGTTTACAGCGCAATTTGCTCTAAAGGCCCTACAGTTATTCCGGTCATCACTTCCTATACTGCGACTAGAGGTCGCAGATCTATCCAGACCTTTGAGGCCATTTGGCCCGTGGGCGCTCCGATGGGGGGCGATGGTAATAACGACAGGAGTGACTGGCATGATCCATCACGTCGTGGGGCTGTTTACCCATCCCGACCAGGAATGGCGGGAAATCCGTGGCGATAAAGAAGAAAGCATCAGCCACATGTACCTCACCCATACCTTGATTCTCGCGGCGATCCCCGCCGTTTCCGCCTTTATCGGCACCACCCAGGTTGGCTGGGTCATCGGCAACCGTGCGCCGGTGATGCTGACCCAGGAAAGCGCCTTGTGGATGACCATCATGTCCTACGCCGCCATGCTCGGTGGCGTGGCGGTGATGGGTGCGTTCATTCATTGGATGGCGCGTACCTACGACGCCAATCCCAGCATGGCTCGCTGCGTGGCCTTTGCCACCTACACGGCTACGCCGCTGTTTATCGGCGGGCTGGCCGCGCTTTATCCGCATATGTGGCTGGGCATGGTCGTGGGCACGGCGGCCATCTGCTACACGGTGTACTTGCTCTATGTAGGGCTGCCGACCTTCATGAACATCGACCCGGATGAAGGCTTCCTGTTTTCCAGCTCGGTACTGGCCGTGGGCCTGGTAGTACTGGTGGCAATCATGGCGTTTACCGTGATCGTCTGGGGGCTGGGCGTGGGCCCGATCTACACCAACTGACCGTTTAAACCCTCAGGCAAAGCCACCGCAAGGTGGCTTTGTGCATCATGCATGACCATTCGGCGCCTGACAGATTCGGAAACACTCAGCTTTGCGGCATACTGGGCGTCTCTGGAGATATGGTCAGCATGCCCGAGCAACTCAATACCCGCGTCGAAGATTGTTTCCTACAAGCCGAATCCTTTTTCAAACGAAGCTTCAAACGCCCCCAGGTCAGCCTCAAGCTGCGGGGCCAGAAAGCCGGTGTCGCGCATTTGCACGAGAACCTGCTGCGTTTCAATCCACAGTTGTACCGTGAAAACAGCCAACACTTCCTGAAACAGACCGTGGCCCATGAAGTGGCGCATCTGATTGCCCACCAATTGTTTGGCGAACGCATCCAACCCCACGGCGAGGAATGGCAATTGATCATGCGCGGGGTTTACGAACTGCCGCCGGACCGTTGCCACACTTATGAAGTTAAGCGTCGCCAGGTGACTCGCTATATCTACCGATGCCCGTGTGCGGACAGTGACTTTCCGTTCTCGTCACAACGCCATGGCATGGTGGCTCAGGGGCGGCGGTATTTGTGCAGGCGGTGCCGGCAGACCTTGGTGTTTACCGGCGAAACTCGCGTCGAATAGCCGTCAGGCAATTACGCGAGCGGCGCGCAGCTCGCTGATTCGCTGCGGGCTCACGCCCAGTTCCGCCAACACTTCATCACTGTGCGCCCCCACCGCAGCACCCATATGCCTCGGTGCCGGTAACCCTTCGGAAAACTTCAGCGGACAGGCCAGTTGCGCCTGAGTCGAGCCATCGCCCCGCGGAACCTGGCTGACCAGTTGCCGCGCCTTGAGCTGTGGATGTTCCACCGCCTCACTCAGGCTCAACACCGGCTCCACGCACGCATCCACCCCGGCGAACAATGCGCAAAGTTCATCAAAGCTGCGCTTCTCAAATTCAACTTGCAGCGCCAACTTGAGCTTGGGTGACAACCCTAGCGCCGCCAGCTCGGGCCGTCCCAGCGCCTCGCAGAGCTGCTGCATAAACCCAGGCTCCAGGCTGCCCACCGACATCCAACGCCCGTCCCGCGAGCGGTAGTAATCGTAAAAGCTACCGCCATTGAGTACATGGCCCTCACGCTCCGGCTCCACCCCACACGCCAGGTAACCCGCGCCGGCCATGGCGTTCAGGCTGAACGAACAGTCGGTCATGCTCACATCCAGGTATTGACCAACCCCGCTCTGCTGCCGGGCGATGACCGCCGCCAGCAACCCCACCACTGCGTGCAACGAACCACCACCCACGTCCGCCACTTGCACACCCAATGGCAGCGGCCCGCTGTCCTGGCGCCCGGTGTAGCTGGCCACGCCGGCCAACGCCAAGTAGTTGATATCGTGCCCGGCGCGGTCCTTATAGGGCCCTGTCTGGCCATAACCGGTGATCGACACATAAATCAGCCGGGGATTGATCGCCTTCAGAGCCTCATAACCCAAACCCAGGCGCTCCATCACTCCAGGGCGGAATTGTTCGAGCAGGATGTCGTAGTCCTTCACCAGCGCTCGCACGATCTCTAGCGCCTCGGCCTGCTTGAGGTCCAGCGCCAGGCTGCGTTTATTGCGATTGAGGTAGGCGTGGCTCGCCGATGTACCCTGATCATGGGGCGGCAGCACCCGCAACAGGTCCAGGCGCGTGGGCGACTCGATACGCAGCACCTCGGCGCCCATGTCCGCCAGCATCAGTGACGCAAACGGGCCGGGCAGCAGGGTGGAAAAATCCAGCACTTTGAGGGACGCCAAGGGACCTGACATGGGCACTCCATTTCCGTTTCGACTGCCCACAGACTAGGCAGCCTTGCCCCTCACGGCAATCGCCGAAACAGTCAGCAAAGATGACCGTTTTGATCACGGCGGGCTTTTTCGTGGCGGCGGCTTTATCATTGGCCCACGTTTGCTTGCCGAGTGTTCCATGAAGTTTGCGATTGCCCTGTTTTCCGCCGCCCACGCGCCCTCCTCGCGCCGCGCCCTGCTGTTCGCCCAGGCGGCGCTGGCCGGCGGGCACGAGATTGTGCGGTTGTTTTTCTATCAGGACGGCGTGTACAGCGCGTCCAACAACATCGTCGCGCCCCAGGATGAGCAAGACATCGCCCACCAATGGCGTGAGTTTGTCAGCCAGCACCAGCTTGATGGCGTGGTGTGCATTGCCGCTGCGTTACGCCGTGGCGTTCTCAACCAGGAGGAAGCCACGCGGTACCAGCGCACAGCGGTGAATCTGGATGCGCCCTGGGCGCTGTCTGGCCTGGGGCAGTTACATGATGCGATCCAGGATGCCGACCGCCTGATCTGTTTTGGAGGGCCGTGAGATGTCTAAATCCTTATTGGTGATCAGCCGTCAGGCACCGTGGTCCGGGCCGAGCGCACGGGAAGCGCTGGATATCGTGCTGGCCGGTGGCGCATTCGATCTGCCCATCGGCTTGCTATTCATGGATGACGGCGTGTTCCAGCTCGCTGCGCACCAGAACGCCAAGGCTGTGCAACAAAAGGACCTGAGTGCCAACCTGCAGGCACTGGAGCTGTTCGGCATTGACGATGTCTTTGTCTGCCGCCACAGCATGGCCGTGCGTGGCTTGACGCCGCCCACTGAGGCGCAACCGTTGAGCAACGACGCTATTTCCCAATTGATTGACCGTTACGACCAGGTGATTACCCTCTGATGTCGACTTTACACGTGGTGTCTCACTCCCCGTTTTCCGACAGTCGCCTCGACAGCTGCCTGCGTATCTGCGGCGCCGAGGACGCGATCCTGCTGTGCGGCGACGGCGCCTATGGGCTGCACGTCCCCGCCCTGCACACCCAGGGCGTGAAGGTGTTCGTGCTGGCCGAAGACATGCAGGCGCGCAACCTGCCGCTCCCGGACTGGGCCGACAGCGTGGACTACCCAGGTTTCGTGCAGCTGTCGATTGACTACGACAAGGTCAACACCTGGCTATGAACACCCTGACCGTAGGCGCACGTACCCTGGAACTGGACAAGGACGGTTATTTGGCCGACCTGGACGACTGGTCTGCAGAGGTCGCCCATGCCCTGGCCGCCGCCGAAGCCCTGGAGCTGACGCCGGCCCATTGGGAAATCCTCGAACTGCTGCGCCAGTTCTATGCCGAATTCCAACTGTCCCCGGCCACACGTCCGCTGATCAAGTACACCGCCTTGAAGCTCGGCCCGGAAAAGGGCAACAGCCTGCACCTCAACAAACTGTTCAACGGCACTCCCGCCAAACTCGCCGCCAAGCTGGCGGGCCTGCCCAGGCCGACGAATTGCTTATGACCGACTTTGCCCCGCTGACCCTTGAAACCCCTGCCGAGCACCCGTTTGCACAGTTCGTGCGCATCCTGGGCAAAGGCAAGCGCGGCGCGCGCAACCTCACCCGCGAGGAAGCCCGCGAAGCCATGGGCATGCTGCTCGATGAAAAAGTCGAAGACACCCAACTCGGCGCCTTCCTGATGCTGCTGCGCCACAAGGAAGAAAGCCCGGAAGAACTCGCAGGCTTCACCGAAGCCGTGCGCGAACGCCTGGATGCCCCGGCGTTGAGCGTGGATGTCGACTGGCCAACCTATGCTGGCAAGAAGCGCCACCTGCCGTGGTACCTGCTGGCGGCCAAGTGCCTGGCGCAGAACGGCGTGCGCATCCTTATGCACGGTGGCGGCGCGCATACGGCCGGACGGCTGTACACCGAGCAATTGCTCCAAGGCTTGCAGATCCCTCTGTGCCGCAACTGGCAGCAGGTCGAGGCCGCTTATGCGCAAGGCAACCTGGCGTTTATCCCGCTGGGCGACTGGGCGCCGCAGTTGCAGCGCATGATCGACCTGCGCAACACCCTGGGCCTGCGCTCGCCGATCCATTCCCTGGCGCGTTTGCTCAATCCCTTGAATGCGCGCCTGGGCCTGCAGAGTATTTTCCACCCGGGTTATCAGGGCGTGCACCGCGATGCCAGCGGCTTGCTCGGCGACAACGTGATCGTGGTGAAGGGCGACGGCGGCGAGGTCGAGATCAACCCCGATTCGGCCAGCCACCTTTACGGCACCACCGGCGGCGAAAGCTGGGACGAAGAGTGGCCCGCCCTCTCCGCCCAGCGCCACGTCAAACCCGCCACACTCGAACCGGAACACCTGAAGGCGTTGTGGCGCGGCGATGTCGAAGACAGTTACCCGCAACTGGCCTTGATCGCGACCATGGCTCTGGCCCTGCGTGGCCTGGGCCATTCACGAGAACAGGCGTTCGTCCTGGCCCAGCAATACTGGGACGCGCGGGACAAATCGATTTAATCGATTATTAGCGCCCGGTCTTTGCGCTTTTAAATCGAACTCAGCCCTTTAGACTGGCCTCCAACGCTTATTAGCCAAGGAGCCAGTCATGGGTTTGCTGATCCAAGGACACTGGAAAGACCAGTGGTACGAAAGTAGCGCAGACGGCGCATTCCAACGGGAGCAGGCGCAACGCCGCAACTGGGTGACCGCCGATGGCGCGCCGGGCCCGAGTGGCGAAGGCGGATTCAAGGCCGAGACCGGTCGCTACCACCTCTATGTCTCTCTCGCCTGCCCGTGGGCCCATCGCACCCTGATTCTGCGCAAGCTCAAAGGACTGGAAAGCCTGATCGACGTGTCCGTGGTCAGTTGGTTGATGCTGGAAAACGGCTGGACCTTCGACAAGGCTCACGGCTCCACCGGCGACAAGCTGGATGATTTCGACTTCATGCACCAGCGCTATACGGCTGACACGGCCGACTACACCGGGCGCGTCACCGTGCCGGTACTGTGGGACAAGAAGCTCAAGCGCATCGTCAGCAATGAATCGGCGGAGATCATCCGCATGTTCAACAGCGCGTTTAATCAATTGACCGGCAATACCCTGGACTTCTACCCCGAGCCGCTGCGCCCGACCATCGACACACTGAATGAGCGTATTTACCCGGCCGTGAACAACGGCGTTTACCGCGCAGGCTTCGCGACGTCGCAGCAGGCGTATGAACGTGCGTTTGAGGATGTGTTTGCGGAGCTGGATCATCTGGAGCAGCACTTAAGTGACCACCGTTACCTGGCCGGCGAATACCTGACCGAGGCGGATGTGCGGCTGTTCACCACGCTGATTCGCTTTGATGCGGTGTATTACAGCCACTTCAAATGCAATTTGCGCAGGATTGCGGATTATCCGAACCTGTCGAATTGGTTGAGGGAGATGTACCAGTGGCCGGGTGTGGCCGAGACGGTGGATTTTGCGCATATCAAGGGGCATTACTATGCCAGTCACCGCACGATCAACCCGACGGGGATTGTGCCGAAGGGGCCGTTGCAAGCGTTCGATGCCGGGCATGATCGCGCGCGCCTGGCTGGCAACGGTATCTTAAGCTGAGAACACCTTGTGGCGAGGGAGCTTGCTCCCGCTGGGGTGCGAAGCGCCCCCAAAAAGCCGACTCCAGCTGCGCTGTCGAGCGGGAGCAAGCTCCCTCGCCACAGGGGTGGATCAAACCTCGGATTGCGCGCCTTCAAACCACTTGAGCTTCTCGCGCAACACCACCACCTCACCCACGATCACCAGTGTCGGCGCATGCACTTCATGCTCCGCCACCATGCGCGGCAAATCCGCCAGGGTGCCGGTGAACACGCGCTGGTTGGACGTGGTGCCTTGCTGGATCAATGCCGCAGGGGTATCCGATGCACGCCCGTGTTTGATCAGCTGTTCGCAGATGATCGGCAAACCAATCAACCCCATGTAGAACACCAGGGTCTGCGAAGGCCCCACCAGGTCATGCCAGGGCAGGTCCGAGGTCCCGTCCTTCAAGTGCCCAGTGATAAAGCGTACAGACTGTGCGTAGTCGCGGTGAGTCAGCGGTATCCCGGCATACGCCGCGCAACCGCTGGCCGCCGTGATCCCCGGCACCACCTGGAACGGGATGCCGTGGGCCGCCAGTTCCTCGATCTCTTCACCACCCCGTCCAAAGATGAACGGATCGCCACCCTTGAGGCGCAGCACGCGCTTGCCTTGCTTGGCCAGGTCCACCAGTTGCTGGTTGATCTGGTCTTGCGGCACGGCGTGATCGGCGCGGCGCTTGCCGACGTACACACGTTCGGCGTCACGGCGGCACAGTTCGAGAATCGCGGGAGCTACGAGGCGGTCATACAGCACCACATCGGCTTGCTGCATCAGGCGCAGGGCGCGGAAGGTCAGCAGGTCGGGATCACCCGGACCTGCACCCACCAAGTAGACTTCGCCCGGTGCATTCGGCGGTGCGCCGTTGACCTTTTCGATCAACAGGCGCTCAGCTTCATCGCCCTGTCCAGCCAATTGGCGGTCGGCAATCGGGCCTTGGAAGACCTCTTCCCAGAATGCGCGGCGCTGCTGCACATCCGGGTACAAACCTTTGACCTGAGCACGAAACCGCGCCGCCAACCCGGCCAACTGGCCGTAAGTAGACGGAATCCAGGTTTCCAGCTTGGCGCGGATCAGGCGCGCCAGCACCGGCGCATCGCCGCCGCTGGACACCGCGATCACCAAAGGTGAACGGTCGACAATCGCGGGGAAGATCACGCTGCACAAGGCCGGTGCATCCACCACGTTGACCGGCACGCAACGACGCTTGGCATCGCTGGACACTTGCGCGTTCAACGGCTCATCGTCCGTGGCCGCGATGATCAGGGTGCAGCCGTCGAGGTCCGCCTCCTGATAACCACGCAAAATCAGTTCCCCGCCACTGCCCAGTACCAGTTCACGCAACTGGTCCTCGATCTGGGGAGCAACCACCCGCAGCAACGCACCGGCATCGGCCAGCAGCCGGGATTTGCGCAAGGCAATCTCCCCGCCACCGACGACCAACACACGACTGCCGCGCAGGTTATGAAACAGCGGCAGAAATTCCATTTAGCGGATGACCTCGACGCCCGCCATGTAAGGCTTGAGCACTTCCGGTACGCGGATCGAACCGTCCGCCTGCTGGTAGTTTTCCAGCACCGCCACCAGGGTACGACCTACGGCCAAACCGGAACCGTTGAGGGTGTGCACCAGCTCGGGCTTGCCGGTTTCCGGGTTACGGAAACGCGCTTGCATGCGACGGGCCTGGAAATCACCGCAGTTGGAGCACGACGAAATCTCGCGGTATTTGTCCTGGCTCGGCACCCACACTTCGAGGTCGTAGGTCTTCACGGCGCTGAAACCCATGTCGCCAGTGCACAGCGCCAGCACCCGGTACGGCAGCTCCAGCAGTTGCAGGACGCGTTCGGCGTTGGCGGTCAGGCCTTCCAGGGCTTCCATGGAAGTCGACGGCTCGACCACCTGTACCATCTCGACCTTGTCGAACTGGTGCTGGCGGATCATGCCGCGGGTATCACGGCCCGACGCACCGGCTTCGCTGCGGAAGCACGGGCTGTGGGCCACGAACTTCAACGGCAGCTCTTTAGCGTCGAGGATCTCACCAGACACGATGTTGGTCAGCGACACTTCGGCGGTCGGGATCAGGTACAGGTCGGCTTCGCCGTCGCGGCTGATCTTGAACAGGTCTTCTTCGAACTTCGGCAGCTGGCTGGTGCCCATCAGCGCCGGCGCCTGCACCAGGTATGGGGTGTAGGCTTCTTCGTAACCGTGTTCGCCGGTGTGCAGGTTGATCATGAACTGCGCCAGGGCACGGTGCATGCGCGCGATCGGGCCGCGCAGCAAGGCAAAACGCGCGCCGGACATCTTGGCGGCAGTTTCGAAATCCAGGCCGCCAGTCAATTCGCCCAGGGCAACGTGGTCCTTGATCTCGAAATCAAAGACGGTTGGGGTGCCCCAGCGGCGCACTTCAACGTTGCCGTCTTCGTCTGCGCCGATCGGCACGGATTCGTGCGGAATGTTGGGGATGCCCAGCAGGATCGAATCCAGCTCGGTCTGGATCTTGTCCAGCTCGACCTTGCCGTCGGACAGCTCGGTGCCCATGCGCTCGACATCCGCCATCAACGGGGCGATGTCTTCGCCGCGCTGCTTGGCCTGACCGATGGATTTGGAACGCGCATTACGCTCAGCCTGCAGTGCTTCGGTGCGGGTCTGGACGGTCTTGCGCTGTTCTTCCAGCGCTTCGATGCGCGCAACATCCAAGGCAAAGCCACGGGATGCCAGGCGGTCCGCTACGTCCTGAAGGTTGCTACGTAACAGTTTGGAATCGAGCATGTCGGTCTCTCGTTTATCAAAGTTTGGTCAAGGACAGGCCAGCCCAGGTGGCGAGCAGCCCGCCGAACACGCTGATGCCCAAGTACCCGAAGGCTATCAGGGCCTGCCCGCTTTCCAGCAGGCGCAGCGTATCCAGTGAAAAGGATGAAAAGGTCGTCAGACCGCCTACAAAGCCGACAATCAAGCCGGCGCGAATTTCAATCGGTACTTCCGGGCGCAACAGGAACCAGCCGTACAACAGCCCGATGATCAGGCAACCGACCAGGTTGACCGCCAGGGTCGCTGCATAAAAATGCTTCGGCCAGTTGGCGCTGACCCATGTGCCAGCGGCGAAACGCAATAATGTACCAGCGATGCCGGCTGCGGACACGGCAAGAATCGTCTTGAACACTACTTTCTCCGCTGTCTGGGGCTGAGTCGATCGAGTTGTGCGAGATGATTGAGCTTTTCGCCGATCTTCAGCTCCAGGCCACGGGGCACGGGCTGATAGAGCGGGAGTGGCTCAAGGTCATCGGGGAAGTAGTCTTCACCGGCCGCATAGGCGTCCGGTTCATCGTGGGCGTAGCGGTATTCATCACCGTAGCCCAACTGTTTCATCAGCTTGGTCGGCGCGTTGCGCAGGTGCATCGGCACTTCGAGGGAGCCGTATTCGGCGGCGGCGCGCAGGGCGGACTTGAAGCCCATGTACACCGCGTTGCTTTTCGGCGCACAGGCCAGGTAGGTGATGGCCTGGGCCACCGCCAACTCGCCTTCCGGGCTGCCGAGGCGCTCCTGCACATCCCAGGCGGCGAGGCACAGGCTCAAGGCGCGCGGGTCGGCGTTGCCGATGTCTTCGCTGGCCATGCGCACCACACGGCGGGCGAGGTACAGCGGGTCGCAGCCGCCGTCGATCATGCGCGCGAACCAGTACAGCGCGCCGTCCGGGTTGGAGCCGCGCACGGATTTATGCAGCGCCGAAATCTGGTCGTAGAAGGCTTCGCCGCCCTTGTCGAAGCGCCGGCGCGTGTCGCCGAGCAGGCTTTGCAGGAGGTCGACGCCAATCTCGCTGCCGTCTTCGGCCAGGTCGGACGCGTTCTCCACCAGGTTGAGAAAGCGGCGCCCATCACCATCGGCGGCGGTGAGCAGAATCTTGAAGCCCTCTTCGCTCACACTCAGTTGCCGTTTGCCCAGCCCTTTGTCTTCACTCAGGGCACGGTGCAGCAGCTTCTGCATCGCTGCTTCGTCCAGGCTTTTGAGCACATAGACCCGCGCCCGCGACAGCAAGGCGTTGTTCAATTCAAACGAAGGGTTTTCCGTGGTGGCGCCGATAAAAATCAGCGTGCCGTCTTCCACATAAGGCAGGAACGCATCCTGCTGCGACTTGTTGAAGCGGTGCACTTCATCGACAAACAGGATGGTGCGCTTGCCATACTGCCCGGCCTGCTGCTTGGCGACTTCCACCGCCTGGCGGATCTCCTTGACCCCCGCCAATACCGCCGAGACCGTTTCGAAGTGCGCATCCGAGACCTTCGCCAGCAGCCGCGCCAGGGTAGTCTTGCCCACCCCCGGCGGCCCCCAGAAAATCATCGAGTGCAGCGCACCCTGCTCCAGGGCTTCGCGCAACGGCTTGCCGCGAGCGAGCAGGTGTTCCTGACCGACGTACTCATCCAGGTTGGTCGAACGCAAGCGCGCGGCCAGTGGCTGGGCAATCGGGTCACTTCGAAACAGGTCCATGGGCAGCGATTTATTCCTGAATCACATCGGCACCCTTGGGGATGTCGAACTTGAACTTGGAGGCAGGCACCGGCTGGTTGGCCTTGACCCCGGAAAACAGGATGTCGGTGCGTTGGCCAACACTGTCGACCAGGCGCATGTTGTTGATCACGCCATTGCCAAACGACAGGGACAGCGTGTCAAACAGCGTGTCCTTGGATTTCGGCTTGAGGGTGAACTCGATCACGTTGCTGGTTTGCTTGGAGGTGATGTCGAAGCTGTCGTTGATCTTCGACACATCACCCGACAGCAGCAGCGCCGGGGTCTGGTTCAGGCGCGGGTCGAGCTTTTTGATGGTCGCCTGCTCCAGGTCCGGGTCCCACAGGGTGACCTTCTGGCCGTCAGACACGATGGTCTGCTCGGCCTTGCCTTCGGTGTGCCAGTAGAACAGGCCAGGACGCTGCACGGCCATTTCGCCTGCGGTTTCCTGCAACTGGGTGCCGCCGGCATCCAGGGTCAGCTGGGAGAAGCGCGCGGTCAGGGTTTGGGATTTGTCCAAAAGGTTCTTCAGGCTGGCGACGGAGGCCGGGTCAGCGTGGGCCGAAACAGCGGTCAGGGCCAGAGCTGGCAACAACAGCATGCGGATAAGGCGCATGGGAGTCCTCATTGAGTGTTCAGGGCGTGCCGCGTGTTGCCACGCGGCACGGGATCAGTCGCGCATCTGCCCAGGGGCGATGACTTCACGCGAGCCGTTGGTGTTCATTGCGGTGACGACGCCGGCCATTTCCATGGCTTCGATCATGCGGGCGGCGCGGTTGTAGCCGATTTTCAATTTACGTTGCACCGCGGAAATCGACGCGCGGCGGCTTTCCAGCACGAAGGCCACGGCCTCGTCGTACAGCGCGTCGGTTTCAGCATCGTCGTCACCACCGCCGCCGCCGTTTTCAAAGCCGCTGCCGGCTTCTTCGACGCCGTTAAGGATGTCGTCGTTGTACTCGGGTGCGCCACGCAGTTTCCAGGCTTCCACCACGCGATGCACTTCATCGTCGGAAACGAAGGCACCGTGGACCCGGATCGGCAGGCTGGTGCCCGGTGGCATGTAGAGCATGTCACCGTGGCCGAGCAGTTGTTCGGCGCCGCCCTGATCGATGATGGTCCGCGAGTCGATCTTGCTCGATACCTGGAACGCCATTCGCGTAGGAATGTTGGCCTTGATCAAACCCGTGATCACGTCCACCGATGGACGCTGGGTGGCGAGGATCAAGTGGATACCGGCGGCACGGGCTTTCTGGGCAATACGTGCGATCAGTTCTTCGACCTTCTTGCCGACGATCATCATCATGTCGGCAAATTCGTCGACCACCACCACGATGGTCGGCAGCTTGGTCAGCTTCGGTGCTTCGTCATGGATGCTTTCGCGCTTGTACAGCGGGTCATCAATGGTCTCGCCACGCTCTTGGGCTTCCTTGATCTTGGCGTTGAAGCCCGACAGGTTACGCACGCCCATCTTCGCCATCAGTTTGTAGCGGCGCTCCATCTCGGCCACGCTCCAGCGCAGGGCGTTGGCGGCGTCCTTCATGTCGGTGACCACCGGGCACAGCAAATGCGGAATGCCTTCGTAGATCGACAGTTCCAACATCTTCGGGTCGATCATGATCAGCTTGGCGTCTTCCGGGCCCGACTTGAACAGGATCGACAGGATCATCGCGTTCACCCCCACCGACTTACCGGAACCGGTGGTACCGGCCACCAGCAGGTGAGGCATCTTCGCCAGGTCGGTGATCACCGGCTTGCCGCCGATGTCGTGGCCTAGGGCCAGGGTGACCGGCGATTTGAAGTTGTCGTATTCCGGGGTCGACAGCACCTCGGAGAAGCGCACGATCTGCCGGTCTTCGTTGGGAATCTCGATACCCACGGTGGTCTTGCCGGGGATGACTTCCACAACACGTACGCTGGTCACGGCCAGGGAACGCGCCAAGTCTTTCGCCAGGTTGGAAATACGGCTGACCTTGACGCCGGCGGCCGGCTGGATTTCGTAACGAGTAATCACCGGGCCGGGATGGATCGAGTCCACCGACACTTCGACGCCGAATTCCTTGAGCTTGATTTCCAGCAGGTGGCCGACGGCCGCCAGGGATTCCGGGGAATAGTTGAGTTGTTTCTTTTCGGCCGGGTCGAGGATCGAGATCGGCGGCAACGTGCCTTCAACCGCACTGTCGACGAACAGCGGTGCCTGTTTCTCTTTCTGCACGCGATGGCTCGGCTCTGGGGCCTTGGGCGGTGCCGGGGCAATCACCGGCGGCACCTGCTTCTCGCGGTCCGACATGTGCTTGCTCAGGGCCTGCTCGCGCTCAATGAGGCGTTCCTTGACCTTGGCCTGCTCGCGCCGATCCGGCGTGCTCGGCGCCACCACCTCGTTGACGCGGGTGTCCACCTCACGCAGTTGGGCAACCATGCGCTTGCGGTCGACACGAGCCGCCCACCAGCGGTTGGCGGCGCCCTGGAACAGTTCCAGCAGGTCGAGGGTGATCTTGCCGGTCACGTCCATCACCTTGAACCACGACAGGTCGGTGAACACGGTGAGGCCGAACAGGAACAGCGCGATGAACATCAGCGTGCTGCCTTGGATATTCAGGGTCCTGCGTGCCAAGTCACCGAGGCTTTCGCCCAACGCCCCGCCCGCGCCCGCCGGCAAGCCGGTCGGTGCATGAAAATGGATATGCGCCAGCGCCGCGCCGGACAGCACCAGAAACACCAGGCCAATCAGACGCCAGGAGAATAGCCAACCGCTCCACTGCCACGGTTCATGACGCTGGCGGAAGATCTGCCAGGTCTTGATCGCCAGCAGCAACGGGAAGATATAAGCGAAGTAACCTAGCACCATGAACAGGATATCGGCGCTGTAGGAACCGGCAGGCCCGCCGAAGTTCTGCACGTCTTCGATCTTGCTGTTGTGGCTCCAGCCCGGATCGTCCTTGCCATACGTGAGCAAGGCCATCATCAGGAACAGGCACAGGGCGCCGATGGCGATCAGCGCGCCTTCCTTGAGGCGATAATGCAGGTGCTGGCGCCAGGCCGGCACGACTGCTGCTTTAGGTGTTGCGGCGGATTTCTTCAAAACGGGTCTTTTCCTGCGCCTTTAGCGCGTCCATCTGTTGAATGACTGCAAATACTGCCCAATCCGAGCAGCTGAAAAATGAACGAGCGTCGTTGAATCTACTTTTAACATTGGGCGCTTGCTGGATGAAATGACGAAAGCGCCACAATGCCCGCATTGTACGGGTTTGTGCCGGCGATGCCACGCCCTCGCCTTTTACTCGGCAGCATAGCCAATTTTGTGTCACAACATGTTCAATTTGAGCATGCATTGTCTTTGCTGACAAAGGCTTATGCGCTGTTTTTATCAATCCAGGCAAGCTTGGCAAATGGCCTGCATGGCACAGACCCGATTACGACCACGTCCCCGGCACAGAGTTGCAGAAACACCTGCTCACGCTAATCCACCCCAATAGCCGATTCGGGCTGGCCCGATGGCGCCGTGTCGACAATAATCAGCACTGCGCAGACAGGTGTCATACCTGCCACTCCCCTCCCCTTCCGTAAGCCTGGATGCCATGCTGACCTGGTTACAACGCGACTCACTGACATTCCCTCCCCTGGCCAAGGCCATGCGCGAACCCAATGGCCTGCTGGCTGCCGGTGGCGATCTTTCGGCCGAACGCCTGGTACAAGCCTATCGCCATGGCTGCTTTCCGTGGTTTTCGGACGGCCAGCCGATTCTCTGGTGGTCGCCCGACCCGCGCACCGTCATATTCCCCGACGAACTGCATGTCTCCCGCAGCCTGGGCAAGCTGTTGCGCAAACAGCGCTACACCGTGACCTTCGATCAGGATTTTGCCGCCGTCATCCAGGCCTGCGCAGCACCGCGCGCCTATGCCGACGGCACCTGGATCACCGAAAGCATCCAGAGCGCTTACCTGGAGTTGCACCAGCGCGGCTACGCGCATTCGGTCGAGGTGTGGGACGACGGCAAACTGGTGGGCGGCTTGTATGGCTTGGCGATGGGCCAGCTGTTTTTTGGTGAGTCCATGTTCAGCCGCGCCGACAACGCCTCGAAGTTCGGCTTTGCCACGCTGACCCGCCAGCTACAGGAATGGGGTTTTGTATTGATCGACTGCCAGATGCCCAACGATCACCTCCACAGCCTGGGCGCCCGCGCCATATCCCGCAGCGACTTCGCAGGTTTCCTGCGCGAGCATCTGGATCAGCCCAGCGCTGGACCGTGGGTTTCCTAGGCGACTTCCGCGCTCCTGGCTTACACTTATTTCAAAGCTTATCCGAGGGTTGATCATGACCGAGTTGGCGCGTTTGAAGTTTTATGCCACTCAACCCCACTCTTGCAGCTATCTGCCCGACGAGCAGGCCACCACACTGTTCCTCGACCCCAGCCAGCCTATGGACGTGCATGTGTATGCCGACCTGTCGGAGATGGGCTTTCGGCGCAGTGGCGATCATCTGTACCGGCCTCATTGCCAGAACTGTAATGCCTGCGTGCCGGCACGCATTCCGGTGGCGCAGTTTCTGCCGGACCGTAACCAGAAACGCATCCTCAAGCGCAATGCCGACCTGACGGTGATGCCGGCCAAGCCACGTTTCACCGAGGAATACTTCGATCTGTACCAACGCTACATCGAAGAGCGCCACGCCGACGGCGATATGTTTCCGCCCAGTCGCGACCAATTCTCCACGTTCCTGGTACGCGACCTGCCCTTTTCACGCTTCTATGAATTTCGCGCCGACGGCCGGTTGGTGGCAGTGGCCGTGACCGATTTGCTGCCTAACGGCCTGTCGGCGGTCTACACCTTCTACGAGCCTGCCGAGGAGCGCCGCAGCCTGGGACGCTTTGCAATCCTGTGGCAAATCGGCGAAGCACTGCGCCTGGAACTGGAGGCGGTGTACCTCGGCTACTGGATCAAGAACTGCAAAAAGATGAACTACAAGACCCAATATCGGCCCATAGAACTGCTGATTAATCAAAGATGGGTCGTGCTTAACTAGAACCCCTTGGCTTAAACACCCTTTTTCGGGCACAATGCACGCCGCTTTTGCCTGGCGCAGTTGCACCGGGCCATTCACTGGATACCGAGGGCTTTACTGCATGTCGAAAGAAGACAGCTTCGAAATGGAAGGCACTGTCGTCGACACCCTGCCCAACACCATGTTTCGTGTGGAGTTGGAAAATGGGCACGTCGTAACCGCGCATATCTCCGGCAAGATGCGCAAGAACTACATTCGTATTCTTACCGGTGACAAAGTGCGCGTCGAGCTGACGCCCTATGACTTGAGCAAAGGGCGCATCACTTACCGCGCTCGCTAAGCAAGTCAATACAAGACGCCCGGTTATGCCGGGCGTTTTTGTGTGTGCGCTATCTGACAATCACCACAGTCCCCACAGACAGCAAAAAGGCGCCTTTCGGCGCCTTTGCTTTATTGCAGCTATCGATCAGGCCATTTCAGCCGTGGTTTCGAACTCGAAGGTCAGCTCGCCATCCTTCAGGTCGATATGCACCACGCCGCCATGGTCGGAAAGTTCGCCGAACAGGATCTCTTCGGCCAATGGCCGCTTGATCTTGTCCTGGATCAGACGCGCCATTGGGCGTGCACCCATTGCCGCATCGTAGCCACCCTCGGCGATCCAACTGCGCGCCGCTTCCGTGACATCCAACTGCACGCGCTTGTCTTCCAACTGCGCCTGAAGCTCGGTGAGGAACTTGTCCACCACGCTTTTGATGACCTCATGACTGAGGCGACCAAACTGGATAATGGTGTCCAGGCGGTTGCGGAATTCCGGCGTGAAGCTCTTCTTGATCACTTCCATCGCATCGGAAGAGTGATCCTGATGGCTGAAGCCGATCGAAGCCCGCGCGGCCGTTTCGGCACCGGCGTTGGTGGTCATGATCACGATCACATTGCGGAAGTCCGCCTTGCGCCCGTTGTTGTCGGTCAGGGTGCCGTGGTCCATCACCTGCAACAGCAGGTTGAAGACTTCCGGGTGAGCCTTCTCGATTTCATCGAGCAGCAGCACGCAATGCGGTTGCTTGGTGATCGCCTCGGTCAACAGGCCGCCCTGGTCGAAACCGACATAGCCCGGAGGCGCACCGATCAGGCGCGACACGGTGTGGCGCTCCATGTACTCGGACATGTCGAAACGTACCAGCTCAATGCCCATGGCCTTGGCCAACTGCCGCGCCGCTTCGGTCTTGCCGACGCCGGTCGGACCAGCGAACAGGAACGAACCAACCGGTTTGTCCGGCGACTTGAGGCCCGCACGCGACAACTTGATCGCGGTGGACAGCGCATCGATGGCCGCATCCTGACCGAACACGGTCAGCTTGAGGTCACGCTCCAGGTTACGCAGCAGTTCCTTATCGGAACTGTTGACGTGTTTAGGCGGAATGCGTGCGATCTTCGCCACGATGTCCTCGACCTGAGGCACGTCGATGCGCTTCACACGCTTCTCGACCGGCTGCAGGCGCTGGTAGGCACCCGCCTCGTCGATCACGTCGATGGCCTTGTCCGGCATGTGCCGGTCGTTGATGTAGCGCGACGCCAGCTCAGCCGCCGAACGCAGGGCTTCATCGGTGTACTCGATGCCATGGTGCGCTTCGAAACGCCCCTTGAGCCCACGCAGGATGCCGATGGTGTCTTCAACCGAAGGCTCGGACACGTCGACCTTCTGGAAGCGACGCGCCAGGGCACGGTCTTTTTCGAAGATCCCGCGAAACTCCTGGAACGTGGTCGAACCAATGCAACGGATATCACCCGACGACAGCAGCGGCTTGAGCAGGTTCGAGGCGTCCATCACCCCACCGGACGCCGCACCAGCGCCAATGATGGTGTGGATTTCGTCGATGAACAGGATCGCCTGCGGGCGTTTTTTCAGCTCACCGAGCAGCGCCTTGAAGCGCTTCTCGAAATCGCCACGGTACTTGGTCCCGGCGAGCAACGCGCCCAGGTCCAAGGAATAGACGACGCTGTTGGCCAGCAGGTCCGGCACCTGATTGTCCACGATGCGCTTGGCCAGGCCTTCGGCAATCGCGGTTTTACCCACGCCCGCCTCACCCACCAGCAACGGGTTGTTCTTGCGACGACGTGCAAGGATCTGCGCCACGCGCTCAACTTCAAGCTCACGCCCCACCAGCGGATCGATCCGCCCCTGGCGCGCCAGTTCGTTGAGGTTGCTGGCATAGGCATCCAGTGGATTGCCCGAAGAAGAAGACTCACCGCCCTCGTCGTCCTGCATATCCTGCTCACCCTCGGAATGATCGCCGTGCCCAGGCACCTTGGAGATACCGTGGGCGATGTAGTTGACGACATCGATACGGGCAACGCTCTGCTGTTTGAGCAGGAACACTGCCTGGCTTTCCTGTTCGCTGAAAATCGCCACAAGCACATTGGCGCCTGTGACTTCACGCTTACCGGAGCTCTGAACATGGAACACGGCACGCTGGAGCACCCGCTGGAAGCCCAGGGTTGGCTGGGTTTCACGGTCTTCATCGTGGACTGGAATAAGTGGCGTCGTGGAGTCGATAAACTCCTGCAGGTCATGCTTGAGTTTGTCGAGGTTGGCGCCGCACGCACGCAAAACGGTGGCGGCAGCTTCATTGTCCAAAAGTGCCAACAGCAGGTGTTCGACGGTCATGAATTCATGACGCTTCGAACGAGCCTCCTTGAAGGCAAGATTGAGGGTGACTTCGAGCTCGCGGTTTAACATAGCTTCACCTCATACCCAAGTGGTCGGCGTTAACCGTCCTTCTCGATTTCACAGAGTAGCGGATGCTGGCTTTCCCTGGCGTACTGGTTGACCTGCATGGCCTTTGTCTCGGCGATGTCGCGGGTAAACACTCCACATACTGCCCGTCCTTCTGTGTGAACGGCCAGCATTACCTTGGTCGCCAACTCGCGGTTCAGGTTAAAAAACACCTCGAGTACTTCGACCACGAAATCCATCGGTGTGTAGTCATCATTGAACAAAACCACCTTGTACATCGGCGGCGCCTGTAAAGCAGGCTTGGCCTCCTGAACAGCAATGCCTGCAGAACCGTCGTCATCATGTTCCTGATCCGGTCGATCCTGATTGAATGTTAGTCGAATCTGGCTGTTTGCATGCATGGAAAGAAAGGTTCGTCAGTGGTTCAAATACAGTGGTGGGGGCGACCTGTCAGAATTTCAACTCTGACCGACTGGTCGCCTTGACTATCGGCGAAACGGTGTTACAACCAATAGAACCCACAGTGGGTAAAAAAGGTCCGCGCAGTCAACCTTATTTATTCGGGTTAGGACGGATAAACTGGATGATACTCCAGTGATGGAGTCTGGTGCAGAGGGATATGGGCATGGCAAGCGGTAAGGTCAAGTGGTTCAACAATGCCAAAGGGTACGGCTTCATTATTGAAGACGGCAAGGATGAAGACCTTTTTGCGCATTACTCAGCGATCAAAATGGACGGTTATAAAACGCTGAAAGCGGGGCAGCCGGTCTCCTTTGACATTATTCAGGGGCCCAAAGGCAAGCACGCAGTCGAAATCAGTGCGCCAGTCACCATCGGCACAACCAAAGTCGCTCATAATTCAAAAGAGCAATTAGCCTATTCGGCTACCGAATAGACGCCCAATAAAAAACCGGCCATTCCGTTTACGGTATGGCCGGTTTTTTTACCCCCCGTCGCCTTACATATGCGAGATCAGCGCATCCCCGAAGCCAGACGAAGAAACCAGGGTGGCACCGTCCATCAGACGCTCGAAGTCATAGGTCACCGTCTTGGCCGAAATCGCGCCATTGGTGCCCTTGATGATCAAATCCGCCGCCTCGGTCCAACCCATGTGCCGCAGCATCATCTCGGCCGACAAAATCAACGAACCCGGATTCACCTGATCCTTGCCCGCATATTTAGGCGCAGTGCCGTGGGTCGCTTCGAACATCGCCACGGTGTCCGACAGGTTCGCGCCCGGCGCAATACCGATACCGCCCACCTCCGCCGCCAGGGCGTCGGACAAGTAATCACCATTTAGGTTAAGCGTCGCGATCACATCATACTCAGCCGGACGCAGCAGGATTTGCTGGAGCATGGCATCAGCAATCGCATCCTTGACCACCACGTTCTTGCCGGTCTTGGGGTTCTTGAACTGCATCCACGGGCCGCCATCCAGCAGCGTCGCGCCAAATTCTTCAGCTGCCACTTCATAGGCCCACTCCTTGAAGGCCCCTTCGGTGAACTTCATGATGTTGCCTTTGTGCACGATGGTCAGCGAGTCGCGGTCGTTATCCACTACATATTGCAGGGCTTTACGCGCCAGACGCTGGGTCCCCTCTTTAGAGACCGGCTTCACGCCAATTCCGCAATCCTGGTCGAAACGGATCTTGGTCACGCCCATTTCTTCCTTGAGGAACTTGATCACCTTGATCGCCTCGGGCGAACCGGCCTTCCACTCGATCCCGGCGTAAATGTCTTCGGAGTTTTCACGGAAGATGGTCATGTCCACATCGCCAGGCTTCTTGACCGGGCTGGGTACGCCTTCAAACCAACGCACCGGGCGCAGGCATACATAAAGGTCGAGTTGCTGACGCAGGGCCACGTTCAGCGAGCGGATGCCGCCGCCGACAGGGGTGGTCAGCGGCCCCTTGATGGAAACCACGTAATCCTTGACCGCATCCAGGGTTTCCTGGGGCAGCCAAGTGTCCTGGTCGTAGACTTGAGTCGCCTTTTCGCCGGCATATACCTCCATCCAGGAGATTTTGCGCTTGCCGCCGTAGGCCTTTTCAACAGCTGCATCGACTACCTTGATCATCACCGGGCTGATGTCGACGCCGATACCGTCACCTTCTATATAAGGGATGATCGGTTGGTCAGGAACATTGAGAGAATGGTCTGCATTGACGGTGATTTTGTCGCCGACTGCCGGAACCTGAATCTTCTTGTATCCCATGCTGAACTCCATCTATGGATTGAACATCTGGCTGCGTTCGAGCCTACTCCAGATAAATGGCGACTGAAACCTCACGCCATGCTCATTTGCATCGAAAACAGCATAATTTGTCGCCTACAAGCCTGAAAGAAAAGGCAAAATCGCCAATCTTGAGCACATCGTGCGACGTTGGTAGCAACCTCTGCCCTGCGACCTTTAGACCAATGGACGACACACCTTTTGTATGAAGGCTCGGCGTAAGCATAGCGACCTATGTATAATGCCGCCGCTGACCAAAGAGTCACGACGGTTGACCGCTCTAGACAGAAGCCCTCAGCCAGAAAGCAGGACTATTACAATAGTCCAAACGCTTGACGCTCGACTGATGCAACCCAACATCACCGCGAAGAAACCTCGACATTTCGCTCATGGATGACTTTGAACGAACGCGCTCCACCCGGCGCATCTCGAGTTTCTGCGCACGCTTTCAGCAAAGAAGAGAGTTAATCCGAATATGCCCACCCGCTCGAAGATCATCTACACCTTCACCGACGAAGCCCCGGCCCTCGCCACCTATTCACTGCTGCCTATCGTAGAGGCCTTCACCGCTTCCGCTGATATTGCCGTGGAAACCCGCGACATCTCCCTCGCCGCGCGCATCCTCGCAAGCTTCCCCGAGCAACTGGGCGCCAAGGCTATCCCGGACCACCTCGCCGAACTGGGCGACCTGGCCGTTACGCCTGAAGCCAACATCATCAAGCTGCCTAACATCAGCGCCTCGACCCCGCAGCTGCAAGCCGCGATCAAGGAACTGCAGGCCCAGGGCTACGCCCTGCCGGACTACCCGGAAACCGTAACCACCGACGCGGAAAAAGAAACCCGTGCACGTTACGACAAGGTCAAGGGCAGCGCCGTGAACCCGGTACTGCGCGAAGGCAACTCCGACCGCCGCGCACCGCTGTCGGTCAAGAATTACGCACGCAAGCACCCGCACAAGATGGGCGCCTGGGCTGCCGACTCCAAGTCGCACATTGCCCACATGAACAGTGGCGATTTCTACGGCAGCGAAAAAGCCGTGCAAATCGAAGCCGCTGACGCTGTCAAAATCGAGCTGATCGCTCAAGACGGCACCGCGACTGTCCTGAAAGAAAAGACTTCGGTACAGGCCGGCGAAATCATCGACACCGCCGTACTGAGCAAGAAAGCCCTGCGTGCGTTCATCGCCGCTGAAATCGAAGACGCCAAGAAGCAAGGCGTACTGCTGTCGGTTCACCTGAAAGCCACCATGATGAAGGTCTCCGACCCGATCATGTTCGGCCAGATCGTTGCCGAGTTCTATAAAGACGCCCTGACCAAGCACGCCACCGTGCTGGAGCAGATCGGCTTCAACCTGAACAACGGCATCGGCGACCTGTACGCTCGTATCAAGGCCCTGCCGGCCGACCAGCAAGCGCAGATCGAAGCTGACATCCAGGCCGTTTACGCGGCTCGCCCTTCCCTGGCGATGGTCAACTCCGACAAAGGCATCACCAACCTGCACGTGCCGAGCGACGTCATCGTCGACGCCTCGATGCCAGCCATGATCCGTGACTCCGGCAAGATGTGGGGCACCGACGGCCAGCTGCACGATACCAAGGCCGTGATCCCGGATCGCTGCTACGCCACCATCTACCAAGCGGTCATCGAAGACTGCAAGGCCAATGGCGCCTTCGACCCAACCACCATGGGCAGCGTGCCGAACGTTGGCCTGATGGCGAAAAAAGCCGAAGAATACGGCTCCCACGACAAGACCTTCCAGATCAAGGCTGACGGCGTAGTCCGCGTCACCGACAGCAAGGGCAACCTGCTGATGGAACAGAAAGTCGAAGCCGGCGACATCTTCCGCATGTGCCAGACCAAAGACGCGCCGATCCAGGACTGGGTCAAACTGGCCGTCAACCGTGCCCGCGCCAGCAACACCCCGGCTATTTTCTGGCTGGACCCTAAGCGTGCTCACGACGGCGTCGTGGTCGAGAAAGTTCAGGCTTACCTGAAAGACCACAACACCGAAGGCCTGGACATCCGCATCATGTCGCCGGTCGACGCGATGAAGTTCACCCTGGAGCGCACCCGCAAGGGCCTGGACACCATCTCGGTGACCGGCAACGTACTGCGCGACTACCTGACCGACCTGTTCCCGATCATGGAACTGGGCACCAGCGCCAAGATGCTGTCCATCGTGCCGCTGATGAACGGCGGTGGCCTGTTCGAAACCGGCGCCGGCGGTTCGGCTCCAAAGCACGTGCAGCAACTGGTGGAAGAGAACTTCCTGCGCTGGGATTCCCTGGGCGAGTTCCTGGCCCTGGCCGCTTCCCTTGAGCATTTGGGTGTGACGTACAACAACCCGAAAGCCCTGGTACTGTCCAAGACCCTGGACCAGGCCACCGGCCAGTTCCTCGACAACAACAAGTCGCCATCGCGCAAAGTCGGCAACATCGACAACCGCGGCAGCCACTTCTACCTGGCGCTGTACTGGGCTCAAGCCCTGGCCGCCCAGAGCGAAGACACTGCACTGCAAGCGCAGTTCGGCGAACTGGCAAAAACCCTGACCGCGAACGAAGCGACCATCGTCGCCGAGCTCAACGCTGTACAGGGCAAGCCAGTGGACATCGGTGGCTACTACGCGCCGAACCCAGAGCTGACCAGCAAGGCCATGCGCCCAAGCAACACGCTCAATGCGGCGATTGCCAAGTTGAAGTAAGGTTGTAAGGTAAGACCACAAACCCCGGCCATGTGCCGGGGTTTGTGTTTTTAGCATTCATGCAGCGCCGTATTCCTCGCGCCACGCAGCCTCGATAATCGCCAACAACTGAGGCCCATACCAAGGCTCCCAGCCCACCCTCTGCTTAAGCTCCACACCAAATCCGGGCAACGCCGGAAAATGCGCGAGCGCGTCCAGCTTATTCAAGCCCTGCACTTGGGCGAACCAAGGCAGAAGCGTCACGCCAACCCCTGCGTGGACCGCCGAACGCAATGACATCAGGTCTTCACACTCGTACACACAGCGCCATTTGACTCCACTCTCTTCAAGGCGTCGAATCGCCAGACTCCTGAATACGCAAGGCGCCTTGAACAGGGCCAGCGCTACTTCCTGACCAGCCACCAGGGCCGCCCCACGCTCACCACCCAGCCATACCAACGAAAGCTCGTGCAAAGACCGTCCAGCGACTTTTTGCAACTCGTCAATCATCAGGCAAATATCGAGTCGCCCTTCATCAAAAGCGTCCGCGAGCACTGTGGACCGCGCCACCTTGACCACGATTCGCACCGCAGGCAATTCAAGCGCGACAGCAGGTATAACTCGCTGCAAGATCTCCTCGCTGAAATACTCGGGAATGCCCAGCGTCACGGACTCCTGAATGCGACTGACATCAAACAGGCTCCCCACCTTATCGTTGATGCCAACCATCTGCTGGGCGTAGCCGGTCAGACGCTCGCCCTCAAGCGTGAGCAACACTTGACGGTTGTCGCGAGCAAAAAGCTCGACACCTAGCAAATCCTCCAACCGCCGAATCTGCTGACTGATCGCCGGCTGAGTCAGGCTCAGCGCCTGCGCAGCCCGAGTAAAACTACCCAACTCAGCGACCTTGAGAAAACTGCGCAGCGACTGAATATCAAGATTGACTCTCATGACACACCAATGCGAGTGAGTAAATACGCCAAACATTAGTGCAAGGCACCTGGCGTTTCTGTCAATACCACTCACTTCGCCCGCAAATGATTCATCAAATAAACCCCAACCGCCGAAACAACAAACCCCACAATCGCCACCGCACTCGGCACTTCACCCAACACTAGCGACGCCATGATCTGCGTGACCGCCGGAATAACATGAAACAAGTTAGTCGCCTTACTTGCCTCCCCCCGGCGAATCATCAAATACAGCAGCGTCAGCGCCCCAACGGAGTTCATCAACGTGATCCAGGCTATCGACGCTGCAAATGGCGCCCATTCGGTCACGCGCATGGTTTCGGTGGTGTAGGCCAGCAGCAACATAACCAGCGACGCGACAACCATCTGAATGAAGCAGCCCACCCACAGGTTCACGCCACCTAGAAAACGCTTCTGATAGAGCGTGCCTAACGTGATGCCCAACAACGCCAGGCCCACTGCGCCATACCCGCCTAAAGACGCCTCGGTGCCGAAAAGGCTGCTGGCCACGACAATAACCACACCGCCGACTCCCAGGATGGACCCCGGCAGGTCGCGCCAACTCAATTGCTCACCTAAAAAGAAAAAAGCACCGATCACGACAAATACCGGCATTAGCCCGACGATCAGCGCGGCTTGTCCTGCTGGAACGCCCTGACTGATGCCGGTGTACAAGCCACCGAACTGCAACGCCTGCAGAAGCAACCCAACTGCAGCAGCGTGAAGGTAAGGCGTAAGCTTTTTCGGCCATTGCGCATTAATCGCGAGTGCAACTCCCAGGAAAACCAGCGCCGCCAGGGCAAATCGGTAGAACGTCATGGTGAACGGCTCGCCATAACGCACGCCGAAGGCGCCGCCGATATAACCGGAACTCCACAGCAGAATGAAGGCAATGGGTAGCGGCGAGGTGAGACGTACTTCGTAGCTTTTGTGGGCAACCGGACTCATGACACTCTCCAAATCGACTTGAAGAGGTAAACTGCGCCAGGCCCTGGCATCCGTAAAATCATAAAATGTCAGGCGCATCATGCAGAACGCTTATGCAGACTTCCTGAAGAACCCAATCAAAATGTGGGAGCTGGCTTGCCTGCGATAGCTGTCTGCCAGCCGATATAGCTGCAACTGACCCACCGCCATCGCAGGCAAGCCACACATTGACCAAGTTTCTCCAGCCACATCATCCTTGAGGCCGCTTATGACCTGGCAACCCCACATCACCGTCGCCACTATCGTCGAAGACAACGGCCGCTTCCTGATGGTCGAAGAACTCAAAGGCGGCCGCGCCGTGCTCAATCAGCCCGCCGGCCACCTCGACCCGCATGAAACCCTCACCGAAGCCGCCGTGCGCGAAACCCTCGAGGAAACCGGCTGGGACGTCGAGGCCACCGGCATCGTCGGCATTTACCTCTACACCGCCCCCAGCAACGGTGTGACTTATCAACGTGTCTGTTTCATCGCCAAGGCCTTGAAACACCACCCAGACTATCAGCTCGACGAAGGCATTCTGCGGGCCCGCTGGCTGACCCGCGACGAGCTGATGGAGCTGCGCAACGACTGGCGCAGCGAACTGATCATCCGCTGTATCGATGATTATCTGGCCGGCCAGCGCCACAGTCTCGAATTGATCCGCCCTTCTCTTTAGCCTTGAAGGCCTGAGCCTGATAGAATCGCGTCCTTTTTCAAGACACCCGTTGAAACCCTATGCGTGATCCAGCCCCTTCTGACACACAAAAGAAGCGCGTCATCGTCGGCATGTCCGGCGGCGTGGATTCTTCCGTTTCCGCCGTTCTGCTCATGGAGCAGGGTTATGAGGTGGAAGGCCTGTTCATGAAGAACTGGGAAGAAGACGATGGAACGGAATACTGCACCGCCATGGACGACCTGGCGGACGCCCAGGCCGTGTGCGACAAGATCGGTATCAAGCTGCACACCGCCAATTTCGCCGCTGAGTACTGGGACAACGTGTTCGAGCACTTCCTGGCCGAATACAAGGCCGGCCGCACGCCGAACCCGGACATCCTGTGCAACCGTGAAATCAAGTTCAAGGCGTTCCTCGACTACGCCATGATGCTCGGCGCCGACCTTATTGCCACTGGCCACTATGTGCGCCGCCGCGACATCGATGGCCGTACCGAACTGCTCAAGGGCCTGGACCCGAACAAGGACCAGAGCTATTTCCTGCACGCCGTCGGCGGTGAACAGATCGCCAAGACCCTGTTCCCGGTGGGCGAGCTGGAAAAACCCGAAGTGCGCAAGATTGCCGAGAAACACGGCCTGGCCACCGCCAAGAAGAAAGATTCCACCGGGATCTGCTTTATCGGCGAGCGCCGCTTCAGCGACTTCCTCAAGCAGTACCTGCCAGCGCAACCGGGCGAAATCCACACCACCGAAGGTGAAGTCATCGGACGCCACCATGGCCTGATGTATCACACCATCGGCCAACGCCAGGGCCTGGGCATCGGCGGCTTGAAAGACGCCGGTGAAGAGCCGTGGTACGTGCTGGTCAAGGACCTGGAAAACAACGTGCTGATCGTCGGCCAAGGCAACGAGCATCCACTGTTGTTCTCCGGCGCCCTGCTCGCTTCGGAAATCTATTGGGTCAACCCGATTGACCTGAGCACCCCGCGCCGCCTGACTGCCAAAGTGCGCTATCGCCAGAGCGACCAGCCCTGCACCCTGGAAAAAACCGCCACCGGCTACCGCGCCACCTTTGATGACCCGCAACGCGCGGTCACGCCTGGCCAGTCCGTGGTGTTCTACGACGGCGAAATCTGCCTGGGCGGCGGCGTGATTGAAGTGGCCGAAGCCTGGAGCAACCCGGCATGAGCCCGACCCAGGAGCAATTGACGGCACTCGGCGGGGTTTTCCTCGCCGCCGTCCTGGTGGACAAGATCGCCAAGACCGGCCAGGTCACCGAGGCAGGCCTGACCTGCATGCTCGGCAGCCTGCTGATCCGCGACCCCAAGGACACGCTGGAAGTCTACGGCGGCGACGATATCGCGCTGCGTGAAGGTTACCGCGCGCTGATCGGCGCCCTGGAGCGCGACCCAAGCACGTTGCAGCGCGAGCCGTTGCGCTATGCCTTGTCAATGCTTGGCCTTGAGCGTCAGTTGGCCAAGCGCGACGACCTGCTGGAGGTCATCGGCAAGCGTTTGCCACAGATTCAATCCCAGGTGGAACACTTCGGCCCGGCCCACGAAAACGTGATCGCGGCCTGTGGCGCGCTGTACCAGGACACCCTGAGCACCTTGCGCCAACGCATCCAGGTGCACGGCGACATGCGCAACCTGCAGCAACCGAACAACGCCTCGAAAATCCGCGCCCTGCTCCTGGCCGGTATTCGTTCGGCGCGGTTGTGGCGTCAGTTGGGCGGTCATCGTTGGCAGCTGGTGATCAGCCGCCGCAAATTGCTCAAAGAGCTTTACCCGTTGATGCGCAACGAATAAGTCGCACCGACAGGCTATTTTCAAGCCGTTACGCGTAATACGCCGGTCAGTTGGCGACGGACCGGCGGATTTTTTCATGTATGATACGCGCCCCATTTCGTTGCCCGACTGTCCGAGAACACCCCATGCAGCTCTCTTCGCTCACTGCGGTTTCCCCTGTTGACGGCCGCTACGCCGGCAAAACCCAGGCCCTGCGCCCTATTTTCAGCGAATACGGCCTGATCCGTGCTCGCGTGCTGGTTGAAGTGCGCTGGCTCCAACGCCTGGCCGCTCACCCTGCCATCAGTGAAGTGCCGGCGTTTTCCGCCGAAGCCAACGCTGTATTGAACACCCTGGCGGAAAACTTCTCCCTGGAGCACGCCGAGCGTGTGAAAGAGATCGAGCGCACCACCAACCACGACGTAAAAGCCATCGAATACCTGCTCAAAGAGCAAGCGGCCAAGCTGCCGGAACTGGCCCAGGTCAGCGAGTTCATCCACTTTGCCTGCACCAGCGAGGACATCAACAACCTGTCCCACGCCCTGATGCTGCGCGAAGGCCGTGATGACGTGATGCTGCCGCTGATGCGCCAGACTGCCAACGCTATCCGCGAACTGGCCATCCGCTTCGCCGACGTGCCAATGCTGTCGCGCACCCACGGCCAGCCGGCGTCGCCGACCACCCTGGGCAAAGAATTGGCCAACGTGGTGTACCGCCTGGAGCGTCAGATCGCTCAAGTGGCGGCCGTGCCGCTGCTGGGCAAGATCAACGGCGCCGTAGGCAACTACAACGCCCACCTGTCGGCCTACCCTGAGATCGACTGGGAAGCCAACGCCCGCGCCTTCATCGAAGACGAGCTGGGCCTGGGTTTCAACCCGTACACCACGCAGATCGAACCGCACGACTACATCGCCGAGCTGTTCGACGCCATTGCGCGCTTCAACACCATCCTGATCGACTTCGATCGCGATATCTGGGGCTACATCTCCCTGGGCTACTTCAAGCAGCGCACCATTGCCGGTGAAATCGGTTCGTCGACCATGCCGCACAAGGTCAACCCGATCGACTTCGAAAACTCCGAAGGCAACCTCGGCATCGCCAACGCCCTGTTCCAGCACCTGGCCAGCAAGTTGCCGATCTCCCGCTGGCAGCGCGACCTGACCGACTCCACCGTACTGCGCAACCTCGGCGTGGGCTTCGCTCACAGCGTGATCGCGTACGAAGCCAGCCTCAAGGGCATCAGCAAGCTGGAACTCAACGAGCAGAAGATCGCCGCTGACCTGGACGCGTGCTGGGAAGTCCTGGCCGAGCCGATCCAGACCGTGATGCGCCGCTACAACATCGAAAACCCGTACGAGAAGCTGAAAGAGTTGACGCGCGGCAAGGGCATCAGCCCTGAAGCACTGCAGACTTTCATCGACGGCCTGGACATGCCAGCCGCGGCCAAGGCCGAGCTGAAACTGCTGACCCCGGCCAACTACATCGGCAACGCTGTAGAGCAAGCCAAGCGCATCTGATCGCTGCTTGACCCTTTGAGACGCCCGGCCGCGCCGGGCGTTTTTATTCCAGTCTGAAAAGTGCTTTTTTTCAATAGGTTACACATGAATCCTGATATCCCTCTTCAACTTCTGGGCGGCATCACGGCACGGGAATTCCTGCGCGACTACTGGCAGAAAAAGCCGCTGCTGATCCGTCAGGCCATCCCTGACTTCGAAAGCCCGATCGACGCCGACGAACTGGCCGGCCTGGCCCTGGAAGAAGAAGTCGAATCGCGCCTGGTGATCGAACACGGCGAGCGCCCGTGGGAATTGCGTCGCGGCCCGTTTGCTGAAGATGCCTTCAGCACCCTGCCTGAGCGCGAGTGGACCTTGCTGGTGCAGGCTGTCGACCAGTTCGTACCGGAAGTGGCCGAACTGCTGGAGCAGTTCCGCTTCCTGCCAAGCTGGCGCATCGACGATGTGATGATCAGCTTCGCCGCGCCCGGTGGCAGCGTCGGTCCGCACTTCGACAACTATGACGTGTTCCTGCTGCAAGCCCAGGGCAAGCGCAACTGGAAGATCGGCCAGATGTGCAACTCGGAAAGCCCGCTACTGCAACACGCCGACCTGCGTATCCTCGCCGAATTCGAAGAAAGCGCCGAGTGGGTCCTGGAACCGGGCGATATGCTCTATCTGCCGCCACGCCTGGCGCACTTCGGCATTGCTGAAGATGACTGCATGACCTACTCCGTGGGTTTCCGCGCACCGAGCGCTGCTGAAGTGCTGACCCACTTCACCGACTTCCTCAGCCAGTACCTGACTGACGAAGAACGCTACACCGACGCCGACGCCCAGCCGGTCAGCGACCCGCACCAGATCCAGGGCGACGCGCTGGACCGCCTCAAGAGCCTGCTGGCCGAGCACATGAGCGACGAGCGCATGCTGCTGACCTGGTTCGGCCAGTTCATGACCGAACCACGCTATCCTGAACTGGTAGCCGGCGAGGAACTGGGTGAAGAAGACTTCATCAGCGCCCTGCAAGACGGCGCGATCCTGGTGCGCAACCCGAGCGCGCGCATGGCTTGGTCGGAAGTCGACGACGACGTGCTGCTGTTCGCCAGCGGCCAGAGCCGCTACCTGCCGGGCAAGCTGCGCGAACTGCTCAAGCTGATCTGCGCCGCCGACGCCCTGCACGCCGAAAACCTCGGCCCATGGCTCGCGGACGAAGACGGTCGCGACCTGCTGTGCGAATTGGTCAAGCAAGGAAGCCTGGGATTTGCCGATGAATAAGATTCACGTAAGTGTCGCGGACTGGCAAAAGGATGTCGCCGAGATTCGGCGCATTCGTGAAGCGGTGTTTATCGCTGAACAATCGGTTCCGCCAGAGCTGGAGTGGGACGCGGACGACGCCGGCGCGGTGCATTTCCTTGCATTCGAAGGTGATTTTCCGATTGGCACCGCGCGCCTGCTGCCCAGTGGCGAGATCGGACGCGTGTCGGTACTCAAGGACTGGCGCGGACTGAAGGTCGGCGACAAGCTGATGGAAGCGGTGATCGGCGTGGCCGAGAAGCGTGGCCAGGCCAAGCAGTTCCTGAGTGCGCAGGTGTATGCGGCGCCGTTCTATGAGCGACTGGGCTTCAAGATCGTCAGTGACGAATTCCTTGAAGTCGGGATTCCGCATGTGGACATGGTGCGCGAGCACTGAGCTGTCTCGTTCGCGAGCAAGCCCGCTCCCACATTTGACCGAGTGCACTCTTTGGAATGCGGTCGAATGTGGGAGCGGGCTTGCTCGCGAAGGCTACTTCAGCAACACCCAAAATGCCCTGCACTGCCAGGGCATTTTGCCGTCTACGATTCAATTTGCGACCTTCCAGGCCGACAAACTGGCACTATCCAGCCTAAATGACTCGCAGAGATAACGGACATGTCCCTACGCACCCTGCTCACCGCCCTTCTCCTGACCGTTAGCGCTTCGGCCATGGCTGACACTGAAGTCGTCAACCTGAGCAACCGCACCAGTGCCGACCTGCTGCCTGTGGCGCAGAACTTCATCGGCAAGGACGGCACTGTCAGCGCCTATGGCAACCAGCTGATCGTGAACGCTGACCCCGCCAAGATCCAGGACCTGCGCGCCCTGCTCTCCCAGCTCGACACACCCGCAAAACGACTGCTGATCACCGTCGACACCAACGAAAACAACCAACAGAACAGCGGCGACAGCCAGACCCGCATCATCAGCTACGGCACCACCAGCCGCGACGGCGGCATCCAGCAAATCCAGGCCAGCGAAGGCGTGCCCGCGCTGATCCAGGTCGGCCAGAGCGTACCGCTGACCACCACCCAGCAAGACAGCTACGGCCGCCTGCAAAACCAGACCCAGTATCGCAACGTCACCCAGGGGTTCTACGTGACGGCCAGCGTCACTGGCGAAACCGTGCACCTGGCGATCAGTACCAACCGTGACCGCATGAGCCAGGAACGTCCCGATGTAGTGAATGTGCAAAGCACCGACACAACTGTCAGCGGGCGACTGGGCGAGTGGATTCCCCTGGCTGGCATCAATCGTGAAACCCAGGCCGACAAATCCTCTACAACCCGCAGCTACTCTACTCAGGGACGCGATGACCTGACTGTGCGGGTCAAGGTCGACACCCTGAACTGAAGCACCAAAAACTGACTGATGAGTCGTATTAGACTAAAGATGTAGTGCTTTAAAAAAAGCACTACAAAACATTTGACGATCCAAAAAAGCATGGGCATGATGGCCTCGCTCCCGCTAATCAGGGGCCCTGGCAAGGGCCTTCGGATCGCGCTCCAAGCTACCCACCTGAGCCGATTCGTGTCTGTACCGCCCACAAGGCGTGTTTGACTTTGGTTGCGACTGGAACGAAGTTGTCCCGAGGGACGGAAGCTAACCAGGTAACCCGGCAACACGCTGCTGAACAACCAAGGGCCCACGACGCCTGAAGACAGTTCTCGGCCCGCCTTTACCTAATCCACCCTCTCGCCAATCGTTCATCCCGTCGCATTCCCCGCCAGACCCGACATGACCGCCTAAGCTTCTGGTCAGCGAGCAGCCCTGCCCCAGCATTTGAATGCAGGGCTGGCAAATGGATTTTTCCACCACAAGAAGACGCGACGAGGTTTACTTCCATGGCACTGACACGCGAACAGCAAATTGCAGCCCTCGAAAAAGACTGGGCTGAAAACCCACGCTGGAAAGGCGTGACCCGCGCTTATTCCGCTGCTGACGTCGTCCGCCTGCGTGGCTCGGTTCAACCTGAGCACACCTTTGCAAAACTCGGCGCCGAGAAGCTGTGGAACCTGGTGACCCAAGGTGCCAAGCCTTCCTTCCGTCCCGACAAAGATTTCGTCAACTGCATGGGCGCCCTCACTGGCGGCCAGGCAGTGCAACAGGTGAAAGCCGGTATCCAGGCGATCTACCTGTCCGGCTGGCAAGTGGCAGCGGACAACAACTCCGCTGAATCCATGTACCCCGACCAATCGCTGTACCCGGTGGACTCGGTCCCAACCGTGGTCAAGCGCATCAACAACTCGTTCCGTCGTGCCGACCAGATCCAGTGGAAAGCCGGCAAGAACCCAGGCGACGAAGGCTACATCGACTACTTCGCGCCGATCGTGGCCGACGCGGAAGCCGGTTTCGGCGGCGTGCTGAACGCCTACGAACTGATGAAGAGCATGATCGAGGCTGGCGCTGCCGGCGTGCACTTCGAAGACCAACTGGCATCCGTGAAGAAATGTGGCCACATGGGCGGCAAGGTACTGGTTCCGACCCAGGAAGCGGTACAGAAGCTCACCGCTGCCCGCTTGGCTGCTGACGTTGCCGGTACTCCTACCATTATCCTGGCGCGTACCGACGCCAACGCTGCGGACCTGCTGACTTCGGACTGCGACCCGTACGACCAGCCATTCGTGACCGGCGAGCGCACCCAGGAAGGTTTCTACAAGGTACGTGCCGGCCTGGACCAGGCGATTGCCCGAGGCCTGGCCTACGCGCCGTACGCCGACCTGATCTGGTGCGAAACCGCCAAGCCGGACCTGGACGAAGCCCGTCGTTTCGCCGAAGCGATCAAGAAGGAATACCCGGACCAACTGCTGTCCTACAACTGCTCGCCTTCCTTCAACTGGAAGAAGAACCTGGACGACGCGACCATCGCCAAGTTCCAGCGTGAACTGTCCGCCATGGGCTACAAGCACCAGTTCATCACCTTGGCCGGCATTCACAACATGTGGCACAGCATGTTCAACCTGGCGCACGACTACGCCCGCAACGACATGACCGCCTACGTGAAGCTGCAAGAGCAGGAGTTCGCTGACGCCGCCAAAGGCTACACCTTCGTGGCGCACCAGCAGGAAGTGGGCACCGGCTACTTCGACGACATGACCACCGTGATCCAGGGCGGCACCTCGTCCGTGACCGCGCTGACCGGGTCGACCGAAGAAGAGCAGTTCCACTAAGCACCGCGTACACGGCCACTGCGGCCCCAAGGAAGACCTAACCGCAGTGCCGCACAACAATCACGCCCCGACTGGTTCGGGGCGTTTTTTTGGGCGATAAGAAGCCTCCTGACACAATGAAGATCAAAATGTGGGAGCGGGCTTGCTCGCGAATGTGGTGTATCAGTCACTGATGTGCTGATTGACCCACCGCATTCGCGAGCAAGCCCGCTCCCACAAGGGGAATGCATTCAGCCTGAGGGTTTTGCGCAAAACATTGATCCAGAGCGGTGTTCGCGTGGATCAGATCGGTTAAAAGATCCCCGTCAGCAACTAAGCGGCACTCTAGCAAGTAACGGCAACTTCCCTCGCCACACGAGAAACATTCGCTTAAACCCCACGCAAACAATATTCATTATCATTTGGCGCATGAAAACTTCGTTACAGGATAAACAAAACACATTTGATTAAATGCCCGCTAATGCCCACCACACAAGGGCTACAGCCCCACGAAGGTGCACTATGTCCTTATTCCATCGAATAATTTCGCTATAGGAATTTTACTTGCCCGGTGTTTAGCCATAAAATCACCGCGATTGATTGCAGTGCGACATATCGTCACTGCATCGTTACTTTTTCGAGCTCAGAGACCTTTGCTCTCTGTTAAGGATTTCCAGCATGACCGAAGCGACAGGACTCATGGCCCACAACTGGGGCTTTGCCATTTTCCTCCTCGGTGTTGTCGGCCTCTGCGCCTTCATGCTCGGTGTCTCCAGCCTCCTCGGGTCAAAAGCCTGGGGCCGCAGCAAAAATGAACCGTTCGAGTCCGGCATGCTGCCTACAGGTGGCGCCCGCTTGCGGCTCTCAGCCAAATTCTATCTGGTCGCGATGCTGTTCGTGATCTTCGATATCGAAGCCCTTTTTCTCTTTGCCTGGTCTGTGTCCGTCCGCGAAAGCGGCTGGACCGGATTCGTCGAAGCTCTCGTTTTCATAGCAATTCTGTTGGCAGGCCTTGTCTACCTATTTCGAGTGGGCGCCCTTGACTGGGCTCCGGAAGCTCGTCGTAAGCGGCAAGCGAAGCTGAAACAATGAGGCTTTGGCGATGCAATACAATCTCACCAGGATCGACCCGGATGCTCCTAACGATCAGTACCCCATCGGCGAACGGGAAACCGTCTCCGATCCGTTAGAAGATCAAGTCCACAAAAACATCTACATGGGCAAGCTTGAAGACGTGCTGAGTGGCGCGGTCAACTGGGGGCGTAAAAACTCCCTGTGGCCGTACAACTTCGGCCTTTCGTGCTGCTACGTGGAAATGACCACCGCCTTCACGGCGCCCCACGACATCGCGCGCTTTGGCGCCGAAGTTATCCGGGCATCACCGCGCCAGGCGGATTTCATGGTTATCGCCGGCACCTGCTTCATCAAGATGGCGCCGATCATCCAGCGTCTCTACGAGCAAATGCTCGAACCGAAGTGGGTTATCTCCATGGGTTCGTGCGCCAACTCCGGTGGCATGTACGACATCTACTCCGTCGTTCAGGGGGTGGACAAGTTCCTGCCCGTGGACGTCTACGTGCCTGGCTGCCCGCCCCGCCCTGAAGCGTTCTTGCAAGGCTTGATGCTGTTGCAGGAATCGATCGGCAAGGAGCGTCGCCCGCTGTCCTGGGTCGTTGGCGATCAAGGCGTGTACCGCGCCGAGATGCCTTCGCAAAAGGAAGAGCGCCGCGAACAGCGAATCGCAGTCACCAACCTGCGCAGCCCTGACGAAGTCTGATCCAGCCCGCTTCTTTAAATAGAACGAACACCTGGCTTCATTCTTTACGTTGACCGAAAGCGATAAAAAAACCATGACTACAGGCAGCGCTCTGTACATCCCGCCTTATAAGGCAGACGACCAGGATGTGGTCGTCGAACTCAATAACCGTTTTGGCCCTGACGCCTTCACCGCCCAGGCCACACGCACCGGTATGCCGGTGCTGTGGGTGGCGCGTGCCAAGCTCGTCGAAGTCCTGACCTTCCTGCGCAACCTGCCCAAGCCGTACGTCATGCTCTATGACCTGCATGGCGTGGACGAGCGTCTGCGCACCAAGCGTCAAGGGCTGCCGAGCGGCGCCGACTTCACCGTGTTCTACCACCTGATGTCGCTGGAACGTAACAGCGACGTGATGATCAAGGTCGCACTGAGCGAAAGCGACCTGAGCATCCCGACCGTCACCGGTATTTGGCCCAACGCCAGCTGGTACGAGCGTGAAGTCTGGGACATGTTCGGTATCGACTTCCCAGGCCACCCGCACCTGACGCGCATCATGATGCCGCCAACGTGGGAAGGTCACCCGCTGCGCAAGGACTTCCCTGCCCGCGCCACCGAATTCGATCCGTTCAGTCTCAACCTCGCCAAGCAACAGCTTGAAGAGGAAGCCGCACGTTTCCGTCCGGAAGACTGGGGCATGAAACGCTCCGGCACCAACGAGGACTACATGTTCCTCAACCTGGGCCCGAACCACCCTTCGGCTCACGGTGCCTTCCGCATCATCCTGCAACTGGACGGCGAAGAAATCGTCGACTGCGTGCCCGACATCGGCTACCACCACCGTGGTGCCGAGAAGATGGCCGAGCGCCAGTCGTGGCACAGCTTCATCCCGTACACCGACCGTATCGACTACCTCGGCGGCGTGATGAACAACCTGCCGTACGTGCTCTCGGTCGAGAAGCTGGCCGGCATCAAGGTGCCCGACCGCGTCGACACCATCCGCATCATGATGGCCGAGTTCTTCCGCATCACCAGCCACCTGCTGTTCCTGGGTACGTATATCCAGGACGTCGGCGCCATGACCCCGGTGTTCTTCACCTTCACCGACCGTCAGCGCGCCTACAAGGTCATCGAAGCCATCACTGGTTTCCGCCTGCACCCGGCCTGGTACCGCATCGGTGGCGTGGCCCACGACCTGCCGAATGGCTGGGAGCGCCTGGTCAAGGAGTTCATCGACTGGATGCCCAAGCGTCTGGACGAGTACCAAAAGGCCGCGCTGGATAACAGCATCCTAAAGGGTCGTACCATTGGCGTCGCCCAGTACAACACCAAGGAGGCCCTGGAATGGGGCGTCACCGGTGCTGGCCTGCGTTCCACCGGTTGCGACTTCGACCTGCGTAAAGCGCGCCCGTATTCCGGCTACGAAAACTTCGAATTCGAAGTCCCGTTGGCGGCCAATGGCGATGCCTACGACCGTTGCATCGTGCGCGTCGAAGAAATGCGCCAGAGCCTGAAAATCATCGAGCAATGCATGCGCAACATGCCGGCAGGCCCGTACAAGGCGGATCACCCGCTGACCACGCCGCCGCCGAAAGAGCGCACGCTGCAGCACATCGAAACCCTGATCACGCACTTCCTGCAAGTTTCGTGGGGCCCGGTCATGCCGGCCAACGAATCCTTCCAGATGATTGAAGCGACCAAGGGTATCAACAGTTATTACCTGACGAGCGATGGCGGCACCATGAGCTACCGCACCCGGATCCGTACCCCAAGCTTCGCCCACTTGCAGCAGATCCCTTCGGTGATCAAAGGCGAGATGGTCGCGGACTTGATTGCGTACCTGGGTAGTATCGATTTCGTTATGGCCGACGTGGACCGCTAAGCATGAACAGCACGCTTATCCAGACAGACCGTTTCACCCTGAGTGAAACCGAGCGCTCGGCCATCGAGCACGAGCTGCATCACTACGAAGACCCGCGCGCGGCGTCGATCGAAGCCTTGAAGATTGTCCAGAAGGAACGTGGCTGGGTGCCGGACGGCGCCCTCTACGCCATCGGCGAGATCCTCGGCATCCCTGCCAGCGACGTTGAAGGCGTGGCCACGTTCTACAGCCAGATCTTCCGTCAACCGGTTGGCCGCCACATCATTCGCGTATGCGACAGCATGGTCTGCTACATCGGTGGCCACGAGAAAGTGGTTGACGCGATCCAGACCAAACTGGGCATCGGCCTCGGCCAAACCACCCCGGACGGCCGCTTCACGCTGCTGCCGGTGTGCTGCCTGGGCAACTGCGACAAGGCGCCGGCGTTGATGATCGACGACGACACATTCGGTGACGTGCAGGCAACTGGCGTGACCCAATTGCTCGAGGGCTACCCATGACCCTGACTTCTTTCGGCCCGGCCAACCTGATCAAGCGTTCGCCTGAAACCCACCCGCTGACCTGGCGCCTGCGTGACGATGCCGAGCCGGTATGGCTCGACGAATACCAGGCCAAGAACGGTTACGCGGCGGCGCGCAAAGCCTTTGCCGACATGGCCCAGGACGATATCGTCCAGACCGTGAAAGACGCAGGCCTGAAAGGCCGCGGCGGTGCAGGCTTCCCCACGGGCGTGAAGTGGGGCCTGATGCCCAAGGACGAATCCATCAACATCCGCTACCTGCTGTGCAACGCGGATGAAATGGAGCCGAACACCTGGAAAGACCGCATGCTGATGGAGCAACTGCCCCATCTGCTGATCGAAGGCATGCTGATCAGCGCCCGTGCACTGAAAACCTACCGTGGCTATATCTTCCTGCGTGGCGAGTACACCACCGCCGCCAAGCACCTCAACCGTGCGGTAGAAGAAGCCAAGGCAGCAGGCCTGTTGGGCAAGAACATCCTGGGTTCCGGTTTTGATTTCGAACTGTTCGTACACACCGGCGCCGGGCGTTATATCTGCGGTGAAGAAACCGCACTGATCAACTCCCTCGAAGGCCGCCGCGCCAACCCGCGCTCCAAACCGCCCTTCCCTGCCGCCGTCGGCGTGTGGGGCAAGCCGACCTGCGTGAACAACGTTGAAACCCTGTGCAACGTGCCGGCAATCATCGCCGACGGCGTGGACTGGTACAAATCGTTGGCCCGCGAAGGCAGCGAAGACATGGGCACCAAGCTCATGGGCTTCTCCGGCAAGGTCAAGAACCCTGGCCTGTGGGAACTGCCGTTCGGCGTGACCGCCCGCGAGCTGTTCGAGGACTACGCCGGTGGCATGCGCGACGGCTACACCTTGAAAGCCTGGCAGCCAGGTGGTGCCGGTACTGGCTTCCTGCTCCCTGAGCACCTCGACGCACAGATGTATGCCGGCGGCATCGGCAAGGTCGGCACCCGGATGGGTACGGGCCTGGCGATGGCGGTGGACAACACCGTGAACATGGTCTCGCTGCTGCGCAACATGGAGCAGTTCTTTGCCCGTGAATCCTGCGGCTTCTGCACCCCATGCCGCGACGGTCTGCCGTGGAGCGTGAAGCTGCTGATGGCCCTGGAAAATGGCGAAGGTCGCGAGGGTGATATCGAAACCCTGCTCGGCCTGGTCGGTTTCCTCGGCCCAGGCAAGACCTTCTGTGCTCATGCACCGGGCGCCGTGGAGCCATTGGGCAGCGCCATCAAATACTTCCGCTCGGAGTTCGAAGCCGGCATCGCGCCTACCAGCGCCGCCGTCCCGCCTCTGGCAAGGCCGATCGTAGTCGGCGCGTAACGCTTAAAAAGGCGAAGGGTCCGTGCCCTTCGCTTTCTCATGGGCTGACGCCGTAAAGGCTGTGTTGATGCCCATGAATAACAAGATTCCATTAGCCACGCCCGCTGACAACGGGCCAACGAAGAACTTTGAACCATGGCCACTATCCACGTAGACGGCAAAGCGCTCGAAGTCGATGGGGCAGACAACCTGTTACAGGCATGTCTCTCACTAGGCCTCGACATCCCGTATTTCTGCTGGCACCCCGCGCTTGGTAGCGTCGGTGCCTGTCGCCAGTGCGCGGTCAAGCAATACACCGACGAGAACGACACCCGTGGTCGTATCGTCATGTCCTGCATGACCCCAGCCACCGACAACACCTGGATCTCCATCGACGATGAAGAATCCAAGGCGTTCCGCGCCAGTGTCGTCGAATGGCTGATGACCAACCACCCCCACGACTGCCCGGTCTGTGAGGAAGGCGGTCACTGCCACCTGCAAGACATGACGGTGATGACCGGCCACAACGAACGCCGTTATCGCTTCACCAAGCGTACCCACCAGAACCAGGACCTCGGCCCGTTCATTTCCCACGAAATGAACCGCTGCATCGCCTGCTACCGTTGCGTGCGCTTCTATAAAGACTACGCCGGCGGCACCGACCTGGGCGTGTTCGGCGCCCACGACAACGTGTACTTCGGTCGCGTTGAAGACGGCGTGCTCGAAAGCGAGTTCTCCGGCAACCTCACCGAGGTCTGCCCGACCGGTGTGTTCACCGACAAGACGCACTCCGAGCGCTACAACCGGAAGTGGGACATGCAGTTCGCCCCGAGCATCTGCCATGGCTGCTCCAGCGGTTGCAACATCTCCCCGGGTGAGCGCTACGGTGAACTGCGTCGCATCGAAAACCGCTTCAACGGTTCGGTCAACCAGTACTTCCTGTGCGACCGTGGCCGTTTCGGCTATGGCTACGTCAACCGCGAAGACCGCCCGCGCCAGCCGTTGCTGGCCAATGGCGGCAAGCTGAGCCTGGACGACGCGCTGGATAAAGCCGCCGACCTGCTACGCGGCCGCAACATCGTCGGTATCGGTTCGCCTCGCGCCAGCCTCGAAAGCAACTTCGCGCTGCGTGAACTGGTCGGTGCCGAGCACTTCTACAGCGGTATCGAAGCCGCTGAGCTGGAGCGCATCCGCCTGGTCCTGCAAGTGCTGAACGACAGCCCGCTGCCGGTTCCGAACATGCGCGACATCGAAGACCACGACGCCATCTTCGTCCTCGGTGAAGACCTGACCCAGACCGCCGCGCGCATCGCCCTGTCCCTGCGCCAGTCGGTCAAAGGCAAGGCCGAAGACATGGCCGACGCCATGCGCGTCCAGCCTTGGCTCGACGCCGCGGTGAAAAACATCGGCCAGCACGCGCTGAACCCGCTGTTTATTGCAAGCATCGCTGAAACCAAGCTCGACGATATCGCCGAAGAATGTGTGCACGCAGCCCCAGACGACCTGGCCCGTATCGGTTTCGCCGTGGCCCACGCCCTTGACGCCAGCGCGCCTGCCGTCGAAGGCCTGGACGCTGAAGCCGTTGAACTGGCTCAGCGTATCGCCGACGCCCTGCTGGCCGCCAAGCGTCCACTGATCATCGCCGGCACCTCGTTGGGTTCCAAGGCGTTGATCGAAGCCGCTGCCAACATCGCCAAGGCCTTGAAGCTGCGCGACAAGAACGGTTCCATCAGTCTGGTCGTGCCGGAAGCCAACAGCCTTGGCCTGGCCATGCTCGGTGGCGAGTCCCTGGACGCTGGCATGCAAGCGGTGATCGACGGCAATGCCGACGCCATCGTGGTGCTGGAAAACGACCTGTACACCCGCACCGATGCCGCCAAGGTTGACGCTGCGCTCAACGCCACCAAAGTGCTGATCGTTGCCGACCACCAGAAGACCGCCACCAGCGAACGTGCCGACCTGGTCCTGCCAGCCGCCACCTTCGCCGAAGGCGACGGTACGTTGGTCAGCCAGGAAGGCCGCGCCCAGCGCTTCTTCCAGGTGTTCGATCCGAAGTACATGGACGCCAGCATCCTGGTTCACGAAGGCTGGCGCTGGCTGCATGCCCTGCGCGCCACCCTGCTGAACCAGCCGATCGACTGGACCCAGCTCGACCACGTCACTGCCGCCACCGCCGCGAGCGCGCCGCAACTGGCCCGTATCGTCGACGCAGCACCGTCCGCCGCGTTCCGCATCAAGGGCATGAAACTGGCCCGTGAACCGCTGCGTTATTCCGGTCGTACCGCCATGCGCGCCAACATCAGCGTGCACGAACCGCGTACTCCACAAGACCCGGACACCGCGTTTGCCTTCTCCATGGAAGGTTACTCGGGCTCCGCCGAACCGCGCCAACAGGTGCCGTTCGCCTGGTCGCCGGGCTGGAACTCGCCACAAGCCTGGAACAAGTTCCAGGACGAAGTCGGTGGTCACATCCGTGCTGGCGACCCAGGCACCCGCCTGATCGAAAGCACCGGTGACGCGCTGAACTGGTTCGCTGCCGTACCGCGTCCGTTCAACCCGGCCCAGGGTACTTGGCAGGTTGTGCCGTTCTTCCACCTGTTCGGCAGCGAAGAGAACTCTTCCAAAGCCGCGCCGGTTCAAGAGCGCATCCCAGCCGCCTACGTTTCCCTGGCCAAGTCCGAAGCCGACCGCCTGGGCGTCAACGACGGTGCCTTGCTCAGCCTGAACGTGGCCGGCCAGACCCTGCGTCTGCCGCTGCGCATCAACGACGAGCTGGGCGCTGGCCTGGTTGCACTGCCGAAAGGTTTCGCCGGCATCCCAGCGGCGATCTTTGGCAAAACCGTTGACGGTCTGCAGGAGGCAGCGCAATGACTTGGTTCACGCCGGAAGTAATTGACGTGATCATTTCGGTGGTCAAGGCCATCGTGATCCTGTTGGCCGTGGTCGTCGCGGGCGCCCTGCTCAGCTTCGTCGAACGTCGCCTGCTGGGCTGGTGGCAGGACCGTTACGGTCCGAACCGCGTTGGCCCGTTCGGTATGTTCCAGATCGCCGCCGACATGCTGAAAATGTTCTTCAAGGAAGACTGGACCCCGCCGTTTGCCGACAAGGTGATCTTCACCCTGGCACCGGTCGTGGCCATGAGCGCCTTGTTGATCGCCTTCGCGATCATCCCGATCACCCCGACCTGGGGCGTGGCGGACCTGAACATCGGCTTGCTGTTCTTCTTCGCCATGGCCGGTTTGTCGGTCTATGCGGTGCTGTTCGCCGGTTGGTCGAGCAACAACAAGTTCGCCCTGCTGGGCAGCTTGCGGGCTTCGGCCCAGACCGTGTCCTATGAAGTGTTCATGGGCCTCGCGCTGATGGGCATTGTGGTGCAGGTCGGCTCGTTCAACATGCGCGACATCGTCGAGTACCAGGCGCAGAACCTGTGGTTCATCATTCCGCAGTTCTTCGGCTTCTGTACCTTCTTCATTGCTGGCGTCGCCGTGACTCACCGTCACCCGTTCGACCAGCCGGAAGCGGAACAGGAACTGGCCGACGGTTACCACATTGAATACGCCGGCATGAAATGGGGCATGTTCTTCGTTGGCGAGTACATCGGCATCATCTTGATCTCGGCCCTGCTGGTTACGCTGTTCTTCGGCGGCTGGCATGGTCCGTTCGGCATCCTGCCGCAGTTGGCGTTCTTCTGGTTCTTCCTGAAGACCGCGTTCTTCATCATGTTGTTTATCCTGCTGCGCGCGTCCATTCCGCGTCCACGATACGACCAGGTGATGGATTTCAGCTGGCGCTTCTGCCTGCCACTGACCCTGATCAATTTGCTGGTGACGGCTGCCGTTGTGTTGTTGAACACGCCAGCCGGCGCGGTTCAGTGAGGATTTGACCCATGTTCAAATATATTGGCGACATCGTTAAGGGTACCGGTACCCAGTTGCGAAGCCTGGTGATGGTTTTCGGCCATGGCTTTCGCAAACGCGACACCCTGCAATACCCGGAAGAAGCGGTGTACCTGCCGCCGCGTTATCGCGGCCGTATCGTGCTCACCCGCGACCCCGATGGCGAAGAGCGTTGCGTAGCCTGCAACCTGTGCGCCGTGGCGTGCCCGGTGGGTTGCATCTCCCTGCAGAAAGCTGAAACCGAAGACGGTCGCTGGTACCCGGATTTCTTCCGCATCAACTTCTCGCGCTGCATTTTCTGCGGCCTCTGCGAGGAAGCTTGCCCGACCACTGCGATCCAGCTCACGCCGGATTTCGAGATGGCCGAGTTCAAACGTCAGGACCTGGTGTACGAGAAAGAAGATCTTTTGATCTCTGGTCCCGGTAAAAACCCTGATTACAACTTCTATCGTGTTGCAGGTATGGCCGTTGCCGGTAAGCCGAAAGGCGCCGCACAAAACGAAGCCGAGCCGATCAACGTGAAGAGCTTGCTGCCTTAAGGAAGAAAGATGGAATTCGCTTTCTATTTCGCGTCCGGTATTGCAGTGGTGTCCACGCTTCGCGTGATCACCAACACCAATCCTGTGCACGCCTTGCTCTACCTGATCATTTCGTTGATCGCCGTGGCCATGACCTTCTTCGCACTCGGCGCCCCGTTCGCCGGCGTGCTGGAAGTGATCGCCTATGCGGGCGCCATCATGGTGCTGTTCGTGTTTGTGGTGATGATGCTCAACCTGGGGCCGGCTTCGGTCGCCCAGGAGCGCGTCTGGCTCAAGCCCGGCATCTGGCTCGGCCCGGTCATCCTGGCAGCGCTGCTGCTGGGTGAACTGCTGTATGTGCTGTTCGCTCACCAGAGCGGCCAGGCCATCGGCCACACCACCGTAGACGCGAAAGCCGTGGGCATCAGCCTGTTCGGCCCGTACCTGCTGGTGGTCGAACTGGCTTCGATGCTGCTGCTCGCTGCAGCCATCACCGCCTTCCACTTGGGCCGCAACGAAGCCAAGGAGCAATGACGATGCCTGCTATCCCTTTGGAGCATGGTCTGGCGGTCGCCGGCATCCTGTTCTGCCTTGGCCTGGTCGGCCTGATGGTCCGCCGTAACATTCTGTTCGTGTTGATGAGCCTGGAAATCATGATGAACGCCGCTGCACTGGCGTTTATCGTTGCGGGTGCACGTTGGGGCCAGCCGGATGGACAAGTCATGTTCATCCTGGTGATCAGCCTGGCAGCCGCCGAGGCCAGTATCGGCCTGGCGATCCTGCTGCAACTGTATCGTCGCTTCCACACGCTTGATATCGACGCTGCCAGTGAGATGCGCGGATGAACATGATCTTTCTGACTTTCGTATTCCCCCTGATCGGTTTCCTGCTGCTGTCGTTCTCTCGCGGACGCTGGTCGGAAAACCTCTCGGCCCTGGTCGGTGTGGGCTCCATTGGCCTTTCGGCCATCGTGACCGCCTACGTCATCTGGCAATTCAACGTGGCGCCGCCGGAAGGCGGTCACTACACCCTGGTGCTGTGGCAGTGGATGTCGGTGGAGGGCTTCAAGCCCAACTTCGCCCTCTACGTCGACGGCCTGTCGATCACCATGCTCGGCGTGGTGGTGGGTGTGGGCTTCCTGATCCACCTGTTCGCGTCCTGGTACATGCGCGGTGAAGCCGGTTACTCGCGCTTCTTCTCGTACACCAACCTGTTTATCGCCAGCATGCTGTTCCTGGTGCTGGGCGATAACCTGTTGTTCCTGTACTTCGGCTGGGAAGGCGTGGGCCTGTGCTCGTACCTGTTGATCGGTTTCTACTACAGCAACCGCAACAACGGTAACGCCGCACTCAAAGCCTTTATCGTGACCCGTATCGGTGACGTGTTCATGGCCATCGGCCTGTTCATCCTGTTCCAACAGGTGGGCACGCTGAACATCCAGGAACTGCTGGTGCTGGCACCGCAGAAATTCCAGGTTGGCGATTTCTGGATCACCCTGGCTACCCTGATGCTGCTGGGCGGCGCTGTCGGTAAATCCGCGCAACTGCCGCTGCAAACCTGGCTGGCGGATGCGATGGCCGGTCCTACCCCTGTTTCCGCACTGATTCACGCGGCAACCATGGTGACCGCCGGTGTCTACCTGATCGCCCGTACCCACGGCCTGTTCACCCTGGCGCCGGACATCCTGCATCTTGTCGGCATCGTCGGTGGCGTGACCCTGGTGCTGGCCGGCTTCGCCGCGCTGGTACAGACCGACATCAAGCGGATCCTCGCCTACTCGACCATGAGCCAGATCGGCTACATGTTCCTGGCCCTGGGCGTTGGCGCCTGGGACGCGGCGATCTTCCACCTGATGACCCACGCTTTCTTCAAGGCCCTGCTGTTCCTCGCTTCCGGTGCGGTGATCGTTGCCTGCCACCACGAGCAGAACATCTTCAAGATGGGCGGCCTGTGGAAGAAACTGCCACTGGCCTACGCCAGCTTCATCGTCGGTGGTGCCGCCTTGGCCGCCCTGCCGCTGGTGACCGCCGGTTTCTACTCGAAAGACGAAATCCTCTGGGAAGCCTTTGCCAGCGGTAACCAGAACCTGCTGTACGCAGGCCTGGTGGGTGCGTTCATGACCTCGCTGTACACCTTCCGCCTGATCTTCATCACCTTCCACGGTGAAGCCAAGACCGAAGCACACGCAGGCCATGGCATCTCGCATTGGTTGCCGTTGTCGGTGCTGATCATCCTGTCGACCTTCATCGGCGCCCTGATCACCCCACCGCTGGCCGGTGTCCTGCCAGAAAGCGCCGGCCATGCCGGTGGCGCTGCCAAGCACAGCCTGGAAATCGCCTCGGGCGCCATTGCCATCGCCGGTATCCTGCTGGCGGCCCTGCTGTTCCTCGGCAAGCGTCGCTTCGTGACCGCCGTGGCCAACAGTGGCATTGGCCGTTTCCTGTCGGCCTGGTGGTTCGCTGCCTGGGGCTTCGACTGGATCTACGACAAACTGTTCGTCAAGCCTTACCTGGCCATCAGCCATGTACTGCGCAAAGACCCGCTCGACCAGACCATCGGTTTGATCCCGCGTGCCGCCAAGGCCGGTCACACCGCCCTGAGCCGCAGCGAGACTGGCCAGTTGCGCTGGTATGCAGCGTCCATGGCTGCCGGTGCGGTACTGGTGATCGGCGCCATCGTCGTGGTAGCGGCCTGACCATGTCTATGAACCTTGCGAACATTGCCAACTTTGCGAACTTGCGAAAGGAAACGAGCCTGTCATGATTCTGCCCTGGCTAATCCTGATCCCCTTTATCGGCGGCCTGCTCTGCTGGATGGGTGAACGCTTCGGCGCCACCCTCCCCCGCTGGATTGCGTTGCTGACCATGTCCCTGGAACTCGCTCTTGGCCTCTGGCTGTGGGCCCATGGCGACTATTCATTTGCTCCGGCACCGGGTGTCGATCCAACCTTCGCGCTTGAATTCAAGCACGTGTGGATCCAGCGCTTCGGCATCAACGTGCACCTGGCCCTCGACGGCCTGTCGCTGTTGATGATCCTGCTGACCGGCCTGCTGGGTATCCTCTCGGTACTCTGCTCCTGGAAAGAGATCCAGCGTCACGTGGGCTTCTTCCACCTGAACCTGATGTGGATCCTGGGCGGCGTTGTCGGCGTGTTCCTCGCCCTCGACCTGTTCATGTTCTTCTTCTTCTGGGAAATGATGCTGGTGCCGATGTACTTCCTCATCGCGCTCTGGGGTCACAGTTCTTCGGACGGCAAGAAAACCCGGATCTACGCGGCGACCAAGTTCTTCATCTTCACCCAGGCTTCCGGCCTGATCATGTTGGTGGCGATCCTGGGCCTGGTACTGGTCAACTTCAACAACACCGGCGTGATTACCTTCAACTACGCCGACCTGTTGAAAACCAAGATGTCCCTGACCACCGAGTACATCCTGATGCTGGGCTTCTTCATCGCGTTCGCGGTGAAGCTGCCGGTGGTGCCGTTCCACTCCTGGTTGCCTGACGCTCACGCCCAGGCGCCGACCGCAGGTTCCGTGGACCTGGCCGGTATCCTGCTGAAAACCGCTGCCTACGGCCTGTTGCGTTTCGCCCTGCCGCTGTTCCCGAATGCCTCGGCCGAGTTCGCGCCGATCGCCATGACCCTGGGTCTGATCGGGATCTTCTACGGTGCGTTCCTGGCCTTCGCACAAACCGACATCAAGCGTCTGATTGCCTTCTCGTCCGTTTCCCACATGGGCTTCGTGCTGATCGGCATCTACTCCGGCAGCCAACTGGCGCTGCAAGGCGCCGTAATCCAGATGCTGGCCCACGGTGTCTCGGCCGCTGCCCTCTTTATCCTGAGTGGCCAGCTGTACGAGCGCCTGCATACCCGTGACATGCGTGAAATGGGTGGTGTGTGGTCGCGCATCGCGTACCTGCCGGCGATCAGCCTGTTCTTCGCCGCCGCGTCCCTGGGCTTGCCGGGCACCGGCAACTTCATCGGCGAGTTCCTGATCCTGATGGGTGCATTCGTGCAAACACCGTGGATCAGTGCGATTGCTACCTCCGGCCTGGTGTTTGGTTCGGTCTACTCGCTGATCATGATCCACCGCGCCTACTTCGGCCCGGCCAAGTCCGACACCGTCCTGCAAGGGATGGATGCTCGCGAACTGATCATGGTGCTCGGCCTTGCGGTGCTGCTGATCTACATCGGCGTGTACCCGCAACCGTTCCTGGACACTTCTGCCGCAACGATGCATGGCGTGCAGCAGTGGTTCGGCACCGCCTTCTCTCAACTCGCTTCGGCCCGGTAAGAGCGCTATGGAATTCACGATCCAACACTTTATCGCGCTTGCGCCGCTGCTGATTACCAGCCTCACCATCGTGGTGGTGATGCTGGCAATCGCCTGGCGCCGCAATCATTCGCAAACGTTCCTGCTGTCCTGTGCGGGTCTGAACCTGGCCCTGCTGTCGATCATCCCGGCCCTCAAGGTCGCGCCATTGGCGGTCACGCCGTTGATGATGGTGGATGACTTCGCCCTGCTGTATATCGCGCTGATCCTGGTCGCGACCCTCGCCTGCGTCACCCTCGCCCACGCCTACATGGGCGAAGGCGGCACCGGTTACCCAGGCAACAAGGAAGAGCTGTACCTGCTGATCCTGCTGGCTGCGGCCGGCGGTATCGTGCTGGTCAGCGCACAGCACCTGGCGGGCCTGTTCATCGGCCTGGAACTGCTGTCGATCCCGACCTACGGCCTGGTGGCCTACGCCTTCTTCAACAAGCGCTCGCTGGAAGCCGGCATCAAGTACATGGTGCTGTCGGCCGCCGGTTCCGCGTTCCTGTTGTTCGGTATGGCCCTGCTCTACGCCGAAGCTGGCAGCCTGAGCTTCACCGGTATCGGTCACGCCCTGGCCACTACCAACATGCCTGCGCCAATCGCCCAACTGGGCCTGGCCATGATGTTGATCGGCCTGGCGTTCAAGCTGTCGCTGGTGCCGTTCCACCTGTGGACCCCGGACGTGTACGAAGGCGCCCCGGCGCCGGTGGCGGCGTTCCTGGCCACCGCGTCGAAGGTTGCTGTGTTTGCGGTGATGGTGCGTCTGTTCCAGATCTCCCCTGCTGCCAACACCGGTGTGCTGAGCACCGTGCTGACCGTGATCGCCATCGCGTCGATCCTGTTCGGTAACCTGCTGGCCCTGACCCAGAACAACCTCAAGCGTCTGCTGGGTTACTCCTCCATCGCGCACTTCGGCTACCTGCTGATCGCCCTGGTGGCGAGCAAAGGCCTGGCCGTGGAAGCCATGGGCGTGTACCTGGTCACCTACGTGATCACAAGCCTCGGTGCATTCGGCGTGATCACGTTGATGTCCTCGCCGTTCAAAGGCCGTGACGCCGACGCCCTGTACGAATACCGCGGCCTGTTCTGGCGCCGTCCGTACCTGACCGCCGTACTGACCGTGATGATGCTGTCCCTGGCCGGTATCCCGCTGACCGCAGGCTTCATCGGTAAGTTCTACATCGTCGCCACCGGTGTTGAAGCCCATGAATGGTGGCTGGTTGCCTCGCTGGTACTGGGCTCCGCGATTGGCGTGTTCTACTACCTGCGCGTGATGGTCACCCTGTACCTGATCGAGCCAAACCTGCGCCGTGTGGACGCCGAGCTGCATTGGGAGCAGAAGGCAGGCGGCGTGATGCTGCTGGCCATCGCCCTGCTCGCGTTCTTCCTGGGCGTGTACCCACAACCGTTGCTCACCCTGGTGCAGCACGCGGTACTGGGCGTTTGATCGCTTAGCGGGATGCAGTCAACAAAACGGCGCCTTCGGGCGCCGTTTTGCGTTTCTGGGGGAGTGGCTTTTACCCTCCCCTATTCACGGAAATTTCCTCAGCCATCTGCCTCCTCATCCGGCATCTACTCGATGAAGGCCGCCGTATGGTGTCTGCGTTTTAGGAAAGTTCCCACAGCAGGGTCACTTGACCCATCGCGGGTGGGCCACCAAACTATACGCAGGCTACGTACAGAACATGGATGCTCTATTTATCGAACTGCCGGCCTTCGAGCGGCATCGCAAGGACTATCTGAGTGACGAGCTTTTCCAGGGTTTTCAACAAGAGTTGATGAAAAACCCGGAAGCAGGAGATGTGATCGAGGGAACAGGCGGACTGCGCAAGGTTCGCTTCGTCGATGAGCGACGCAACAAAGGCAAGCGCGGTGGCCTGCGGGTCATTTACTACTGGTGGTCGGGCGGCACGCAGTTCTGGCTGTTCACCCTGTACGGCAAGCACGAACAGGATGACCTGACACCACAGCACAAAAAAGCCCTAAAACACCTGCTGGACAGGGAAATCAAAGCGAGAACACATCATGAAACGTGAAATCTTTTCCGAACTGGTCGAAGGCTTCGACGCCCTGGCAGACGAACGCCAAGGCAAAGTCACCCTGCGAACCCACAAGGTTCACCTCAAAAACCTGGCGCCACTCACCGCCGAGGAAGTGGTCGCGGTGCGCCAACAACTCAACCTCTCCCGGTCGGTGTTCGCCATGTACCTGCGCACCAACACCCGCACCCTGGAAAACTGGGAGCAAGGCCGGGCCAAGCCGAACGCCCAGGCTGCTACGCTGATCCGCCTGGTGGCACGTTTCCCGGAAACCGTGGCGCAACTTGCTGCATTGGGTTGATCAGCAAAGCCCCGACAGGTTCGGGGCTTTTTCATTCAGGGCCATGGGCCGCCGAGCATGTCGGCATAGGTCTCAGCATCGGGCAATCCCTCCCCTTCCCAACGCGTCGGCGCAACGTGGGGGGAACCTTCGCTCCAGAACAACACCCGCATGGCGGGATCTGCTCGTTCGATAAGCATGGGCAATGGCAACGCCTGTACTGACTCATCAAATACTTCGAGGGAAAACGCCTCGCTCAAGGCTGACAACGCCAAGCGCTCCACCTCACCATGCCAGGTCGCATCCAACAGCAGCCCGTCTCCAACTGCCGCAGCAACGGTCAGTGGAAAATAGCGCCCCACCCGATCCACACTGGGAATCATCACCCCGGCCCAGCCTTGTTCACCAAATACACCCGCCGTCAACGCAAAGTGCCAGATCGGACTGCACAGATACACCTCCAGCCATTGCTCGCCCAGACGCTCATGACTGCACTGCAAACCGGCCTGCAACCAGGCGTCCCACGGGCCAAGGAATTCCGGTGCCAAGCGACGACTGACAAAGTCTCCCAGGGTGGGAACCTTGCCGAAAAATCCATTCATGGTGGTTTCCTAAAAGCTGCCCGGGCAATGGAACGGCTCGAAGCTGTCGCGGCGGAATGGGTTGATCACACTGCTAGCGCGCAGCAGATACGCCACCCGATGGCCTTCCAGGTTGAAGGTCAGTTGCAGCTGTTCGCCCTGGGTGTTCACCACAGCCTTGTCCATCATGCGCAGCCAACCCCAGGGGCCGTCACTGCGCAGTGGGCTGGCCAGCCCTGGCGTGGCGTCCAGACGCACCAGGCCGCCGGACTTGCCGCTGGGCAGCGAGATACTGGCAAAGTCGGGCACAGTTCCGGCGTCAAACACCACCGGCTGGCCATCGATATCCAGCGTGACCTTGCTCAGTGCCGGGTCTGCCCCCAGGGGTTTCAAGTCAAAACGCATGGACGGCTGGCGCGCACCGGCCACGAAGAACATATCGCGCAACCTGGCGCCACGCTGGAATTGATTGAGTACATCCTGGGAGATATTCAGCGGCGTCACGCCAGTTGAACGCCAACGCCACTGGCTGCCGCTCATGTCGACATACGCCGCAAGGTTTTTGCTGAAAAAATCGTCCATCAACCCACCTGGGCCGAAAAACTTGCCGAAGTCATCGGCGGTGGCATCGCGGGCCGAGCTGCGCACCAGCGGATAACGCCCATCGATGGCCGCCCGACAGAACGGTGCGCCGCTCGCCTCCCATAGTGCATTCAACCGGGCTTTTTCATTGCCAAGGGTCAGCGCCGTGCCCCCCGATTCCACATCCCGCAGCAGCGTCGACAACGGCGCAGGCTGCGTGTCACCCGAGCGTTTCAAGCGCCCCAACACCTCGTTGGAAGGTGCCGGCGCAGCACTGCGGCGCGCGGCGTCAGCGCTGTCGAAGAATTGCCCGGCGTCCTTCAACGACGCCAACACCTCATCCACCGGCTGCGGGCCGGTGCCGTTGCCCACCAAGCGATGCAGCGCGGCGAAATGCTGGTCCACCGGGTTGGCCGACGCGTCCGCCACCGGTGCCGGGCTATCGCCACCCAGCGCCGATTGCAGCTTTTGCGTGGCCGCAGCGATCTTGTCGCGCACGCGCTGATCGGTGTCCTTGACTGTGGTCGAGGTCAACGCCCCCTCCAGCGTGGTCTCCTTCGACACCGCCACCAGCAACGCGCGCAACGGTGAATCACTGGCGGCGAGCACATTGGTCACCAACGAGGCCTGGCCAAGGCTGGTCAACGGTGCCAGGTGCACATCCGCGAGGAAACTGTCCCATTGGCGGATGTAATCGGCGTAGTAAAGCTCCAGCACCGCCGCCTGCATGGCCGGGATGGCGCCGGCAATCTGCGCCGACTCCTGGCGGTCCAGCACCCAACTGTCCTTGGCCATCTCGGCCACGGCCTGCGGGGTCTTGCGAGTCAGTTCTCGGTAGCCGGCGATGCTGTAGACGCCACTCACCCCACGGGACAACGGCTCGCCACTGGCACGGGTCATCAGCGACGAAACATCCCGCCCCACCGCACTGTTCACACTCAGCTCGGGCAGGTGTTGCTGATCGACCTGGCGCTTCACCCGGTTATAGATGCGCTGGGACAACGGCATACTCGCCAGCGCCAGGCGCACCTTGGCCACCAACGCGCTGTCCAGTTGCACCGGCTCGGCCTCGTCGTCAGCTTCCAGCAGCGCCGCAACATGGTCCGACAGTTGCTGCAACTGCGCAGGCGTGGCCTGGGGCAGTTCGCGACGCCAGTCCACATCGACCCAGGCCTGCACCGAAGGCGCGTCGAAGAACTGCCGCTCGCCGAGCATCAAGTAGGCGCGCAAGGTTTCGTAAAGAAACTCCTGATTGCTCGCATCGCCACGGCGCAAGGCGTTTTCCAGGTTGGCGACGATATGCGGCAACAAGGTGCTGCGCAGCAAGCGCCGATACAACGTGACCGCGCCCGCACCGAGCTTGTGGCCCTGGTACAGGCCCATGCGGCTGAGCAACGGCACACTGCGGTCGTCGTCGCTGTAGCCGCTGGGCAACGCGCGCGCGGCATTCAGCAGCGGCAGGGTAACCAGCACATCGCCTTCGGCCGGCAGTGACTTGGCCAATTGCGCGACGTTGGTGGCGGCACTGGACGCATCGGCGATCAGTTGCAGGTTGCGGGTATAACTGATGGTCATGCCGACCAGCAGCAGGACGAACGCCACACCCGCAGCTATGCGCCCCGCCCGGCCGAGCAGACGTCGGCGCCGTTGCTCCTGGTGATTGACCCCGGCGAGCCCGGCTTCCTTGAAGATCACCTCGCGCAGCAGGCGGGTGATGAAGTAACTGCGCCCACTGGCGACATTCGGTGCCAACACCTTGCGGCCGAGGCCGAAGGACGCCGCCAGCGAGGTCAGCACCCGATCGATCGGACTGCCCTCCTGGGTGCCACTGGTGAAATACACACCCCGCAGCAGTGCCGGTTCCTGGTAGCGATTGGCTTCAAAGACTGTATTGAGAAAACGCGTGAGGCCGTCGCCCAGGCTGGCGAACTGTTGCGGGAAGCTGTAGAGCAACGCGCGTCGTGACAAGTCACGCTCCTGTTGCAAACGCTCCAGCACACGCCGTTGCAACTGACGCTCCAGGGCATCGAACTCGCCCGGGAACGACGCCAGGCCCGTTTCCACCTGGGGTGGCTGGGCCAACGGAAAGGTCACGCCCCACACCTGCGCGCGTTCGTCGCGGCCGAAGGTTTCGAAGAACTCCGAAAAGCCCGCGAGCAAGTCGCACTTGGTGATGATCACATACACCGGGAAGCGCAGGCCCAGGCGCTCGTACAGCTCATTGATGCGCGCGCGGATCGCCACGGCCTGGGCCTGGCGCTGGGCGTCGGTCTGTTGCAGCAAGTCGCTGACGCTCAAGGCCACGATCACACCGTTGACCGGGCGTTGGCGGCGGTACTTTTTCAGCAGGTCGAGGAAGCCGCCCCACGCGGCCTTGTCCACTTCGGTGTAGCTGTCCTGGGTGGTGTAGCGCCCGGCAGTGTCGAGCAGCACCGCTTCATCGGTGAACCACCAATCGCAATGCCGCGTGCCGCCGACACCGCCGATGGCACCGCTGCCCATGGCCTCGCGCAGGGGAAATTGCAACCCGGAATGGGTCAGTGCCGTGGTCTTGCCGCTGCCCGGCGCGCCAACAAACATGTACCACGGCAATTGATACAGGTACTGCCCGCTCATCTTCCAGCCAGGATTGGCCTTGCGCAGCACCGCCATGGCCGAACGCATGCGTTCGCCCAACTCGGCCACTTCGGCCTGGGACTCACGCACGCCGGGCGCCACCGTTGGCGCATCGGCCACGCCCGCCATCAAACCACGGTTGGCACGCCAGGCCCGCCACAGGCGCCAGGCAAAATAGCCGGCCCACACCAGCACGAACAAACCGATCAAACCCCAGCGCCGCGACTCCGGCGCCAGTGGCTCGCTGCCGTTGAACGCCAGCAACGGGCCCTCGTACCACACCAGCAGGGACAGCAAGGCCACACCGATCAGCGACAACAACCAAGGCTTGAGCAGCCACAGGATGAAGCGCTCCACCGGGGACCATAACAACGAAAACAGCGTCGAAAAATTCATGGCTATTGCGCCTGGGAAGGGATCAATACGGTGATATCGACGCGGCGGTTACGCGCGCGATTCGCCGCTGAATCGTTGGGCACCAAGGGTTCGGCTTCGCCACGGCCTTCGCTGCGGTAACGCTCCACCGGCCCGGCCCGTTGTGCCAGCAAGCGTGCGACGGTCTTGGCCCGCGCCTGGGACAGGTCAAAGTTGGAGCCCAGTCGTGAGGTCGCCGAGGGCCGCACGTTGTCGGTATGCCCGACCACCACCACATCCCCCGGCACCGTAGCCAGGGCATCGCCGATGCGCGTAAGCAAGCCGTCGAAGTTGCTCGACACTTCGGCACTGCCGGAGGCGAACACCCCATCGCCGCGCAGGGTGATGACCGAGCGATCAGCGCTGTCTTTCACCGCCACTAGCCCCTGGGCCACTTCCGGCGCGAGGAACCCGGCCAGGCGCACGGGCGCAGGCGTGGCCGGCACCGCCACCTTGAGCGGCGAAGCCACACGGATCGCACCGAGTTGGGCAAACACCGGGTCGGACGCACGATTGAGCAACCAGCTGTAGGTCAGTTGCACGCTCAACAGCAGCACCGCCGCCACCGATGCCAACACCCACAACGGTACCCGCCGCAACATCGAGGCCTGCGGCGCTTCGGCACCGCGCCAACGCGGTGACAGGTCTTGTTCCTGATTGCCACGTTGCTGGTTGATCAAGTGCAGCAGGCGTTCACGCAACAACCCCAACTGATCCAGGCCGCGATCCAGCACGCGATAACGTCCTTCCAGGCCCAGCGCCATGCACAGGTACATCAACTCCAGCACATCGATATGGGTGCGCAGGTCCTGGCTCAGGCGCTGCAGGATCATGAAGAACTTCTCGCCGCCCCACGCCTCGTTGTGGAAGGTCACCAGCAGGCTGCGGCTGCCCCACACTCCGGCGCCCCACGGGGTGCTGGCGATGGTTTCGTCGACCAGGGTGCACAACGCGTAGCGCGCGGCGGCCACGGTTTCCACGTCGACCTGGCTGGCGCGGGCCTGGGCTTCGAAGGCCTGCACCGCCTGGATCAGGCGCTGGCGCAGGCTTTCCATATCCGGCATGGCCGTGAGACTGCGCAACGGCACCACCAGGTCCAACAGCGGGTTGGCGGCACGCACCAGCGGGTTGAGCCCCTGGCCCTGCAACACCATGGCTTCGCGCTGTACCGGTGTTACCGGCGGTGCTGCCCTGCGTCCGCCTGGAGTGGGAATCAGCAGGGTGCGATCCGGGTCGCCTTCAAAAGTGTCGTTCACGTCAGTCACCTTGCCTTAGTTGCGGATCGCCCAGAACTGCATGTCCAGCCCTGGGAACACCCCGGCGATATGCAGGGCAAAGCCGGCCGACTGGCTCAGCAATTGCCAATATTCGCTGCTGCGATCGAGTTCGAAATAGGTAAAGCCGGCGTGGAACGGCAACTGGCGTGGCGCCACCGGCAAGGGGCGCAGACCGATGCCCGGCAGTTGCAGGTTGACCAAGTCGCGAATCTTCTCCACCGAGCCGATCTTCACCTGCGGCGGGAAGCCGTTGCGCACGCTCTCGGCGGACATCTGCGCCTGCACCGCCAGGATAAAGGTGGCCGAACGCAGCAACTCCTGGTCGGGCAGCACCGCCACGCGAATGCCGTACTGACGCTCCTCCAGCGGGATCGCGATGGCGCGCGCATCCATCACCGTCGACAGTGCGCGGCGCAGGTCGAGTATCACCGGGGCGAAGGTTTCCGCCAGGGCCGCATGGCGGTACGCCGGGTAGGCAGAGGCACGCTTGTCATCGCGGGTAAAGGTCGCCAATTCACCGGCCAGGCTCGCGAGGTCGCGGTACAACTGCTCGGGATGCAGGCCAGTCATCGCGGCCAAGTGGCGCACCAACGGCAGGCTGCGATTGAGTACCTGCAACAGCAGGAAGTCGGCGATTTCTGCGGCGCCGCTACCATCGGGTTGAGTCAGGCGCGACGCCAGCGCCTCGACCCGCTGCTGCACCAGGCCCAGCAGCTCATCGACAAACGCCCCCAGGCGTTCGGCGGCACGGATGTCCAGGCACGGCGGGCAGTAAGTGCGGTCGAGCACCACGCTTTTGTCGGCACGTTTTTCCACCACATGGGCGATGCCCAGGGTGGTGTAGGCATCCGCTACATCGCCTTCAAACGCCAGGCGCAGGCGCAGTTTGCCGATGCTCATCAACGCGCTGCTGTCCAGGCCATTGCTGTCCCAGGCTTCGTACTCGCTGCTGCGATGGCGGGCGAAGTTTTCAAAACCGGGGTTGTCATCCACCTCCGACACGCCAGGACGCAGGCTGGGCAGCGCCAACACCACTTTCAGGTCGCGGGCGTCGCTAGGGATCTCCAGGGGCAACGGCATTTCATCGCCGAAAGGCAGGCCAACCGGCGTGCCGTCAGGCAACACGCCGCTGAACGACAACAAGGACAACTTGCCCATGGCCAACTGCTGCGGGTCGATTTCCAGCGTGGAAAAACCCCAACTGTAAGCACGCAAGGCACTGACGCGGGCTTCCAGTTGGGCCTGCAGGAAACGGTCATGTTGTTGCAGGTGTTGAGGCTGCAACAGCATGCCTTCGGACCAGACGACTTTGTTATTCCAGGACATGAATTCTTCTCAATAAAAGGGCTGGAGTCAGGAGCGCATCCGCGCGACCTGTTCCTCATAAGCCTTGGAAAACAGCTCACCAAACAATCGCTGCAAATCCTCATCGGCATCCCGTGCCAGGTCTTCGTAGCGCTCCACCAAGCGGTCCCACAACCGCGCCTTGCGCCGCGCCGGCATCCATTTGTCCAGCGCGCCATGGGTGGTGCGGCGTTGCTCGACCCGTGCCGGATCAAAGCGCTGCACCACCGCGCCAAGGGCCGCGCGCATGCCGGCGATCACCGCCAGTTCATGGGCCTTGAGGTCTTCAAACGAGGCGTTCATCGCCTTGACCGGGCGCATATAGGCCGGCGAGTCGCCACCGAGCATCTGGGTCAGGGCGCTGTCGGCGTCGGGGAAGAATTTGAGTGGGTTGTTGGAATAGGCGCCGATCATGGTCATGTCGATATGGCTTTCGCGCTTGGTCAGCGCGCGGGCCATGAGCACATCCATGGTGCCGGTGGTGGTGGCGCGGAGCATTTCGCCGACCAACTGGGCCAGCTCCGTGGGGGTACGGGTGGTGTGCAGGTCGGGGAGGCCCAAGCCTTGGAGCAACGCATGCAACACAGCGTCATCACTGTTGGACGCGGTCAATGTGGGAGCGGGCTTGCTCGCGAAGGTCTCCAAGACGATCGGTTGTTCCTGGATGACCGCGTTATCGTTCTTCGCGAGCAAGCCCGCTCCCACATGGGGTTCCGGGGCAACCGTGGGTTGGGTGGACAGGCCAAACAACGGGTCGTAATCCTCCGGAATCACCTGCGGCTCCGCTTGCCACAACGGCGCGTTGAACGCCTGCAACTGCGGCGGCACGTGGTCACTTTCAGTGCCGCGAAACGCCGGCGTCAGCGATGGATTCAACCCCAACGGGTCCGACAACGGCATGGCCCCGTCAAACAACGAGCCGCCCTCCAGGATGCGCGCACCGGCCAGGTCATCATGCAGCAGCACCGGCACCACCACTTCAGGGTTGCGCACCAACGGCTGGGGCACTTCCAGGGGTGGCAGCGGCGCGGCCACGGGCGGCGGTGGAGGCACAAACAACGGCGGCAGGATCCGCGTCGCCAGGGCATCGTCTTCGGGTTCGACGGCGGCTGGCTGCTCCAGGCGTACTTCCAGGGCGTAATCACCGATCACCAGGCGATCGCCCTCCTCCAGCACGCGCTCGCGCCCGTTACCCAGCGGACGCTCATTGACCAGGCTGGGATTGCTGCCGGTGTCAGTCAGGTAAAACTCGGCGCCACGCAGCTCGATGCGCGCATGCACCCGCGAAATGTACTTGCCTGGGTCGTCCAGGGTCAGGTCATTGTCCGGCCCTCGGCCGATGGAGCCACCCACCTCGGTAAACCGGCAGATCACGTCACCGGGCATCGGTTGGTCGCGGTAGCTTTTGACCAGCAGGATCAGGTTCATAGCGGGCTCCTGTAAGGGTTATTTGCCATCGTCGGCCTCCTTGGGCGGCAACGGCACGCCGGCAGGTCCGGTGGCGGCCGACAGCGCCAGCGCGGTCGCGGCAGTGCCGGCCTGGGGCAAGGGGATGGGAATGGTCGAGGCGAGAATCATCGCCGGGGTGATCGTGAGAAAGGTCGTGCCGACCTTCATGGTGATGGTCGCCCCGGCTTCGATCACCACGTTCATGCCACCCTTGATATGCACGTCGAGGCCGGCAGTGACGCCGGTCTTCAACTTGCCATCGATGATCATCTGGGTGCCGGCAGTCATCGACACCGCGCCCGTGGCTTTCTCATTGCGATTGCCGCCCACCGAGGAATGCCGGTCACCGCCGACCTTCTCGCGCAGGTCGTTGTCGACTTTTGAATGGCGGTCACCGCCGACCCAGTCCAGGGAGTCCTTGAGCACCCGCTGGTCGAGGTTCTTCTGGGCGTGCAGAAACACCTGCTCCGCGCCTTTCTTGTCTTCGAAACGCAGCTCGTTGTAGCCACCGCCGCCCTTGGATGAGTTGCTTTTGATCGTCGAACGCGTGGCATTTTCCGGCAGCGCATAGGGCGGCAGGGTGTCGGCGTTGTAGACACTGCCGGTCACCAGCGGTTGGTCGGGGTCGCCTTCCAGAAAACTCACCACCACCTCCTGGCCGATACGCGGCGTGTACAACGCGCCCCAGCGTTTGCCGGCCCAACCCTGGGCCACACGAATCCAGCACGAACTGTTTTCATCGCGCTTGCCTTCGCGGTCCCAGTGGAACTGCACCTTGATGCGCCCGTATTTATCGGTCCAGATTTCCTCGCCTTGCTTGCCCACCACCATGGCCGTCTGCGGGCCGTGCATCAGCGGCTTGCGCGACACACACGGCGCACGGAATTGCTGCTGGCGCGACAGGGCCACGAACTCGCAGGTGAGCACCGGCTCAGGATGGTCCGGCGGCGTGGGCTCGTAGGTGTCCGAGGACAAGCGATAGCGCGCCTCCAGCAACAGGAATTGCGCGTTCTGCTCGCTGCGCGGGTGTTCGGTCAAGGTCATCAGCGCGCCCGGAAACAACCCGCGCGCGCGGGTGGCGCCAGTGACGCGCTGGGTGCCGGTGTGCAGCGACTCGATCAGCGTGCGCGCGTAGGTTTCGCCCTGTTTGCGCTCGGTGTACTTGCCGGGGTAGTCGTAACGTTCATGACGCGACTGCGGGTAACTGCCGGCCAGGGTCGACTTGGCCAACAGGTTGGCGCTGGGCTTTTCGAAGTCGAAGTCCTGCAGGGTGTAGCCGCCCGGCTCCACCTCGCCACTCATGCGCCAGTCGTAGATCACTTCGCTTTCGCGCATGGCGTGGTCTTCGGCGGGCATGAAACGCACCTGGGCGTACCCCGGCGCGGGCGAATGGGCACCGTAAGAATCAGCCAGTACCAAAGTGTGACGCCCGGCCGCGCTCTTGAAGAAGTAGTAGATGCCCTGCTGTTCCATCAAGCGGCTGACAAAATTGAAGTCGCTCTCGCGGTACTGCACACAGTAGGTCAGCGCCTTGTAGCTGGCGCTCAAGCCCGAGGTGTCGACATCCGCAATGCTGTAGGGCGCGAACACCTGCTTGAGGATGTCCGGCACGCTCAGTTCCTGGAAAATCCGGCAGTCGCTGGCCAACGTCAGGAACCACAGCCACGGTCGCAACACCGCCGTGTAAGTGGCGTAACGCCCCTGGCGACCGGTGAACGCGAAGTGGCTGACGTGCCCGTTGAAGTAGCGGCTGCCGCCCTTGGGCAGGTCCACCGCGACGGTCATCTGGGTGGCCAGCAGGTCATCGATATTCAGGTCGGCCCGTTCGCTGTACAGCTCCAGCCGGTATTCGCTGAGCTGAGACAGGCCCTCCTGCGCCTGCATGCGTCGAAACAGCAGCACGTCGGTGCCCAACACGCTGGTGAGCTGTATTTCACGGTGAATCTGTAAGGTCGCCATAGTCGGTTACCGGTCGGCCTCGCAAAACGCATAGGCAAATTCACCGTTTTCCACGCTGACCTGTACCTGAGTCGCCGGCGTGCCCTGCAGCAGGCGCTTGAGAAACTCGGTACTGATCGCCGGCAGCATCGAGTTGGTCAGGATCGCGTCGATCATCCGCCCGCCGCTTTCCAACTCGGTGCAACGGCTGGCGATCAGCTCCACGACGTCCTCGCTGAAGGTGAACGGGATCTTGTGGCCCTCGGCGATGCGTTTCTCGATACGCCCCAGTTGCAGGCGGATGATGCTGCCGAGCATGGCGTCGCTCAGCGGGTAATACGGGATGACCACCAGGCGTCCAAGCAGTGCGGGCGGGAACACCTCCAGCAAAGGCTCACGCAGCGCCTTGGCGATGGTGTCCGGCGCGGGCATGCTGGTTTGCGGGTGGCGGCACAGGCGGCTGATCAACGCGGTGCCGGCGTTGGTGGTGAGCAGGATCAGGGTGTTCTTGAAGTCGATGATCCGGCCTTCGCCGTCCTCCATCCACCCCTTGTCGAACACCTGGAAAAACAGCTCGTGCACGTCCGGGTGGGCCTTCTCCACCTCGTCCAGCAGCACCACGCTGTACGGCTTGCGTCGCACCGCTTCGGTCAGCACGCCGCCTTCGCCGTAGCCCACGTAACCGGGCGGCGCGCCCTTGAGGGTGGAGACGGTGTGCGCCTCCTGGTACTCGCTCATGTTGATGGTGATAACGTTCTGCTCGCCGCCATACAACGACTCGGCCAGGGCCAGCGCGGTTTCGGTCTTGCCCACCCCGGAAGTCCCAGCGAGCATGAACACGCCCACGGGTTTTCCGGGGTTGTCGAGGCCGGCGCGGGAGGTCTGGATGCGCCGTGCGATCATCTCCAGCGCATGGTCCTGGCCGATGATGCGCTGGCCCAGGCGGTCGGCCAGGCGCAGCACGTTTTCGATCTCGTTCTTGACCATGCGGCCCACGGGAATACCGGTCCAATCCTGCACCACCGAGGCGACGGCCTGTTCATCGACGCTGATGAGTACCAGAGGATGTTCGCCCTGCTGTGCGATCAATTCGTCCTGCAGTTGGCGCAGCTCGGCCAGGCCAGCTTCGCGGTCATCGGACTCGGCCAATTGACTGCGCAGGCGCTGGATCTGCTCCACCAGCGCCAGCTCGTTATCCCAGCGCCCCTCCACTTCGTCCAGGCGTTCACGTTGACTGGCCAGCAAGGCTTCGACCGAGACGCGACGGCTGGCGGTGTCCACGCCAATGGCGGTCTCGCGTTCGATGATTGCCAGCTCGGTTTCCAGGGACTCGATACGGCGCCGACTGTCATCCACCTCGGCCGGGGTCGCGTGCAGGCTGATGGCGACGCGAGCGCAGGCTGTGTCGATCAGGCTGACGGCCTTGTCTGGCAGCTGCCGCGCCGGGATGTAGCGGTTGGACAAACGCACCGCCGCTTCCAGCGCCGAATCGAGGATGTGCACCTGATGATGGTTCTGCATGGTTTCGGCAATGCCGCGCAGCATCAGGAGCGCGCGGGCTTCATCCGGTTCGTCCACCTGCACGGTCTGGAAACGTCGGGTCAACGCCGGGTCTTTCTCGATGTGCTTCTTGTACTCGGCAAAGGTCGTCGCGCCTACCGTGCGCAAGGTGCCTCGGGCCAGTGCCGGCTTGAGCAGGTTGGCGGCATCGCCGGTGCCGGCAGCACCGCCCGCGCCGACCAAGGTGTGGGTCTCGTCGATGAACAGCACCACCGGCTTGACGCTGGCCTGCACCTCATCGATCACCGAGCGCAGGCGCTGTTCAAACTCGCCTTTCATGCTCGCGCCGGCCTGCAACAGGCCGACGTCGAGGGCCAGCAGCTGTACGTCCTTGAGGCTGGGCGGCACGTCGCCACGGGCGATGCGTTGGGCAAACCCTTCGACCACGGCGGTCTTGCCGACGCCCGCCTCGCCCACCAGGATCGGGTTGTTCTGGCGGCGACGCATGAGGATGTCGATCACCTGGCGAATCTCTTCATCGCGACCGACGATGGGGTCCATCGTGCTCGTACGCGCTTGTTCAGTGAGGTCGACGGTAAAGCGCTTCAAGGCTTCCTGCGGTTTGCTCGGGGCCAGCGCGCCGAGGTCTTCGCCGGGCGCCTGGTAGCCGTCGCTGGCGCTCATCCGGGCTTCGGGGGAGTCCTTGAGCAACGCTGCGAATCGTTCGCTCAAGTCATCGATACCGACCTTGTTGAATTCACGGGAAACCCCATACAAGCCGTTGCGCAGGCTGGGGGTTTTCAGGAGTGCCAACAGTAAATGGCCGGAGCGCACCTGGGACTCGCCGAGCATCAACGTGGCATACACCCACGCACGTTCGACGGCCTCTTCCACTTGCGACGACAAGTCGGTGACCGACGTCGAACCACGGGGCAAGCGGTCGAGGGCCGCCGTCAGGTCACGGGCCAATACGGCCGGGTCGATGCCGTAATGGCGGATCAGCCGCAGCAGGTCCGAGTCGGTCAGTTGCAGGATCTGCTGCAACCAGTGCACCAGCTCCACATAGGGATTGCCGCGCAGCTTGCAGAACACGGTGCTGCTTTCAATCGCCCGGTAGCACAGGCTGTTGAGTTTGCCGAAAAGCGCGACGCGACTGATATCAGCCATGGGCAGGTCCTTGAGGGGTAATGGAGAGGCGCGGGTTGATCAGCAACTGCCGATCATCCTGCTCGGGGGCCTGGCTGCTCAGCCAACTGGTCCAGCCCAGGGGCGCAGAACCGAGGCGCAAGCCAGGCAGTTGTTCTTTCTTGACGATCAAGTTGACGTCCCAATCCAGCGCCAGGCCGACGTATTGGCGCACCCAGTCCTGCACGCGCTGCAGGCTGTCGCCACCGGGCAGCAGGCGACGGGTTTGCGCCAGGTCAAGGGGGCCGATCAAGAGGCGGAACTTGTGCTGGGTGTTCCAGACTTTCCTGCCCATCACGGTGGTCTGGCCGAGTACGGCGGCATCGGGGCCGCTGCGCAGCGCGCACAGGCCGTCAGCGGGCAATTTCATCCAGTGGCCGACAAACTGCTCGACCCGCACCGGCACGCCGAGGTAGTCGGTCAGTAGCGCGGCCAAGCCCTCGGCATTGCGCGTCTGCGGGCCCAGGCGTCCGGCGAAGTGCAGCTTGGCCACGTCGGGCACTGCGTTGCGGTCCAGCAATGACGTCTGGCCGATGCCGATCAGGGAGCCCAGGTACTGCGCAAAACGGTCCGTTCCCGGGCGGTCCAGGCTCACCGCTGGCTGGGCGCTGGCCCAGGCGCGGTAGAACAGGCTGATCATACGGTGGTGGAACACGTCGCAGAACGCCGCGAGTGTGGGGTCGTTGCGGTTGCGTTGGCGGTCGCGGATGTATTCGGTGAGGTGAATCGGCAAGGGGCCGTTGGCGCCCATCAGGCCAAAGAAATTCAACAACAACTTGGGCGCAGCGCCGGGCGTGAGCGCAGCGATCATCGCCGGCTCGAACGCCAGCGACGGCTGCTGCCCGAACCGCACGGCCTCATCCGCCGGGCGCGCGGCCTGGCCGATGCGCGGCAAGTGCGCAAACGCGCACTCCAGCTGACGCAGCGCGCCGTAGAAATCGAAGCGCGCCGGGTGCGCCTCCAGGGCGCCGAGCAGGGTCAGAGGATCTCGCATCTGCCCACCCGCGCCGGCCATTGCATGATCACGCCACGCGTGGTGCTCTTGATCAACGTTTCGGTGAACGCGTTGAGCGACACGTACTTGGCAAAAAACTGCTCCAGCACCGAGCCCAGCACAAATACACCAGCGCCTTCGAACGCCGCTTCATCCAGGGTCACGCAGACCTGCAAGCCACGGCCATAGGTGATCGGCCCTGGCAACGGCAGGCGCCGCACGATGCTTTCGGCTGTCACCGAACGCAGGCCTTCGATCTGCTTGTGGGCGGCTTCGTCTTCAATACGGCAATACAGGCGCAGCAACTCGCGCAAGGCACTGGCGCCCTGCTCCTTGTCCTGGTCCAGCAGCGACAGGTAGTTGAGGGACAAATGGCTGACCAGCCGCCATGCGGTTTCGCCCTCGGCAAAGGATGGCGCCGGCACCGTGGGCCCGGTGAGGCATCGCACCGCCTGCACCGGCGCGCCGGACTCGACGCTAAAATCAGTGCGGCCACTGCCCACCGGCATGCTCAACACCAGGTCGCGGTTGCTGCACAGGGTGTCGATGCCCAACTGGCGCAGGTCGCTGCGGTGCGGGGCTTCCTGGGCGTCCACCAGGGACAGGAACAACTCGCTGCCGATGTAGCTGGAGCGCGGGCCTTGGCGGTGCTGTTGCTCGGACAACACCCGCGCATCCCGGCGCACTTGGTAAAAGGCGTTAGGCGGCTTGCGGGCGTGCAGATCATTGGCGCGGTAGAACGACTCGAAGGTCTGACTGGCTTCTGCACCACTGCCATAGCCGGTCACACCTTCGATCTGGTAGATCTCGTAATCCATCGGCCGCGTGCGGTCCGCAATCACGTGGTATTCCGACTGCTGGTCGGACAGGTGCACACGCTCGGCGCGCATCGGGAACAGGTTGATCGCCGGCGTGCAGTAAAGGCCGAAATTGGCTGCGCTGAGGCTTTGTTCCAACAGCGGATCGAGCTTCTTGAACAGCACGATCACGTCCAACTGTTCAGCGCTGCAGCGGCTGACGCTATTGGCCAGTCCCACCACGTCGGCAAACATGAAGCGCTGCGGCATGGCGAAGTATTCCTGCAACAGCCGATAGCCCTGGAACTGACGCGGGCCGGTGGGGAGCAACGCTTCGCTGTCGCTGTAGCCCAGACTGCGAATCGCGCTCTTGGGCAGGAACTGGTGCCAGTCCACATGCTCCTGCACCGGCATCACCAGCACGCCGACGGCCTGGGCCAACAGGTGTTCAAGGATGCGCGACGGCATCGCGTCGCCGCCACGGATGTGCAGCGGCAGGTTATCGAGGGACAGGTCGCTGAAGGTCAGGCCGGCACCGACCCTGAGGCGCAGGCGCAGGGCCGCCTTGACCCCGCCGAGGCGCGACAGATCAACACCCGCCACGTGTGCGCCGCAGGCAAAGTAGCGCGCCTCGACCAGCTCGACCGGCCACAGGGTCACATCATGGGCAGTGCGGAATTCGCAGGCGGTCTGGTCGCCCTTGCCCAATTGGCTGTGCAGCGCGGTGTCGCGTGGCACCTTGAACCCAGAGGCCAGGCTGCCCTCGCCCATGTCCGGCTGCAATTGCACCACCGCCATCGACGGCGTGGGCGCCAGGTATTGCGGGTACACCAGCTCCAGCAAATGGTTGGTAAAGCGTGGGAACTCGGCGTCGATCTTCAACTGCACCCGCGCCGCCAGAAAGCTGAACCCCTCCAGCAACCGCTCCACATAAGGGTCGGCACAGGCGTAGGTTTCCAGCCCCAGGCGTCCAGCGACCTTGGGGTAGTCACGCGCGAACTCACCGCCGACTTCCCGCAGGTGAGCCAGTTCACGTTCGTAATAGCGCAGCAGTTTGGCGTTCACCGCACGTCCCTTGTCTCGATATCGAAGACCCTGGCCTCGCCTGCTTCCAGGTCGAGTTCGGTCTTCAGGTACAGGCGCTCGGGCAACGGTTGGCCCCAGAGTTCGCCATGGATTTCAAAGGCCATCTGGTTAGGACTGGCCGTGGCCCCCGAGGGCGCCACCGGCACCACCCGCACGCTGTTGCGTAAAATCCGCGGTTCAAAATCCCAGATCGCCTGGCGGATGCGCCGCCCAAGCTCGTCACGGTCCAAACCGGCGGCGGTCTTGCCGGCAAGATCCGGCAGACCAAAATTGACCACCGACTGCATCGCCAGTGGGTAGGCGCTCAAGTCACGAAAACTGCCCAGGCTGGTGCTGTTGAGCAGCCACCCCAGGTCACGCAACACCGCCTGGCGCAGGCCGCGCATGGACAGCACGCGCTTGTCCCGAGGCTCCACGGCATGCTCGGTGTCGTCATCGCTCAGACGGTCCAGCAACGACGGTTGCAGGCGTTCGCGACTGGTGAGTTCAGCCATGGGGTGGATCTCCCTCTAAACGTTGTGGGTGTGGTTGTGGTGAGCGGGCTTGCTGTGGTGAGCCCGCTCACCACAGAAGCATGCTCGCCACAAGAAGCCTGCTCAGCACAAACACAACAGGCTCTATACCCACACCGAAGACTGCCGCATCAGATTTTCTGGTTCTTTTCCAGGTCCCACTTCTTCGGTGTGCCGGTGATCACGGTGTCGCCGGTGAAGGAGTCGAACTCGTAGCTGATGGTGGTGAAGTTGATCGAGATGGTTTCGCTCGGGCGCTCGCCGTTGCTGCTGGCGGAGTAGGAACTGATGATCGCGCTGCCGAGGATCAACTTGAGGAACACCTGTTGCTTCTTGTCCGGGCCGCCGGTCTGGATGAAGTGGATCTCGGCATCACCCAGGCTCTTGCCGCACACGGCCTGCATGAACAGGTCGGCGGAGGCCAGGTCGGTGACCTTGGTCATGGAGATTTCCGAGAACGACGGGTTGCTGGTGTCGCGGTCGGCGCCGCCGCCGCTGGTGGATATCGCCCGGCCGACACCCATCTGGATCGCATCGATGGTGATCCAGTCCTTGTGCCCGTCGACGGTGGAAGTGCCTTTGATCTGGGTGCCTTTGAAGTTCAGCAAAATCATGGTGGTTACCTTTCAGGGTTGATCAGTTGGATTTGGTGGACGGCAGCTTGGAGACCAGGCGCAGGGACACGGTCAGGCCTTCGAGCTGGTAGTGCGGGCGCAGGAAAAACTTGGCGCCGTAGTAGCCGGGGTTGCCTTCGATTTCTTCCACCACCACTTCAGCGCCGGCCAGTGGCTTGCGTGCTTTGTCAGCGTCGGTGGCGGTGGCCGGGTTGTGTTCCACGTAGCGGCCGATCCAGTTGTTGAGCCAGATCTGCATGTCGTCGCGCTCCTTGAACGAGCCGATCTTGTCGCGCACGATGCACTTCAAGTAGTGGGCGAACCGGCAGGTGGCGAACAGGTACGGCAGGCGCGCGGCCAGGTTGGCGTTGGCGGTGGCGTCCGGGTCTTCGTACTCGGCCGGCTTGTGCATCGACTGCGCGCCGATGAAGGCCGCCAGGTCGCTGTTCTTCTTGTGCACCAGCGGCATGAAACCGTTCTTCGCCAGTTCCGCTTCACGGCGGTCGCTGATGGCGATTTCAGTCGGGCAGGTCATGTCGACGCCGCCGTCATCGGTCGGGAAGGTATGCACCGGCAGCCCTTCCACCACACCGCCGGATTCGATGCCGCGAATCTGCGAGCACCAGCCGTAGTGTTTGAACGAGCGGTTGATGTTCACGGCCATGGCATAGGCGGCGTTGGCCCAGGTGAAGTCCTTGGCGCCAGCGGCGTCGGTGGTTTCTTCGAAGTCGAACGCTTCCACCGGATTGGTCTTGGCACCGTAAGGCGCGCGGGACAGGAAACGCGGCATCGCAAGACCCACATAACGCGAATCTTCACTGGCACGGAAGCTGCGCCAAGCTGCGTGTTCCGGGGTCTGGAAGATTTTGGTCAGGTCGCGCGGGTTGGCCAGTTCCTGCCACGACTCCATCAGCATCACGCTGGGGTCGGCGGCGGTGATCAACGGACAGTGCGCCGCCGCACTGACGCGGGCCATCTGGGTCAACAGCTCCACGTCCGGGGCGCTGTTGTTGAAGTAGTAGTCGGCCACAAACGCGCCATAGGGCTCGCCACCGAACTGGCCGTATTCCTCTTCGTAGAGTTTCTTGAAGATCGGGCTCTGGTCCCAGGCCACGCCCTTGAACTTGCGCAACGTCTTGTGCACTTCGTTCTTGGAAATGTTCATCACGCGGATCTTCAGCGACTCGTCGGTCTCGGTGTTGTTGACCAGGTAATGCAGGCCACGCCAGGCGCTTTCCACGCCCTGGAATTCCTCGTGGTGCAGGATGTGGTTGACCTGTTCGGTAAGCTTCTGGTCGAGGGCGGCGATCAGGCCTTCGATGGTGCCCAGCACGTCGTGGGGCATCAGCTGAGTGCCTTGCAACGCTTGCTCGGCCAGGGTGCGCACGGCGGTTTCCACCGCTTCCTTGGCTTTGTCGGTCTTGGGCTTGAACTCTTTTTGCAACAGGCTGGCGAAGTCGCCGGCGTCGAACTCGGTGGTGACCAGCGGCTGTCCGGCCTGTTCCGATTGCGGAGTGGACATGACGGTTTCCTCGAATTTTGGGCAAAGCCTCCCCGTACCGGGGCAAACGAGGCTCCGGCAGAGTCAGCGGTTATTCAGTTATTCAGGCTGTTTGGGCGCAGTGCTCAAAGCCTGCATCACGCTCGGGTCGGCGAGCAGTTTGGCCAGCAGTTCCTCGGCACCCACCTTGCCGTCCATGTAGGTCAGCAGGTTGGACAATTGGCTGCGCGCGGTGAGCAGTTGGTTGAGGCTGGGCACCTTGCGTGCGATGGCAGCCGGGCTGAAATCGTCCATGGTTTCAAAGGTGATCTCCACCGGCAGGTTGCCCTCGCCGCTCAGAGTGTTGGGCACCTGGAACGCCACGCGCGGCTTCATCGATTTGAGGCGCTCGTCGAAGTTGTCGATGTCGACTTCCAAAAACTTGCGCTCGGCCACCGGCGGCAACGGCTCGGCGGGTTTGCCGGAGAGGTCGGAAAACACCCCCATCACGAAGGGCAACTGCACGGTTTTTTCCGAGCCGTAGATCTCCACGTCGTATTCGATCTGCACACGTGGCGCCCGGTTGCGAGCGATAAACTTCTGACTGCTTTCTTTGGCCACAGGACGAGCTCCGGTGAGTGGGTTTGATACAAAAGGGTCAGTTGTCGCTGTTGCGAATACCGCTGACCAGCGCCAGTTGCGCAAGACCATCGGGAGCGAGGTCTTGCAGCAATTCCATGAAATTCTTGTCGATCAGTTTCTTCGCCCGTTGCAGCAGGAACGGCACGGGGCTGGCCGGTTCGTGGGTCTGGAAATAGATGCACAGGCGGTCGAGCGTCTGGCGCGCGTCTTCACGGCTGTTGATCTCGCCACGGTTGGGTTGCGGCGTTAAGGCCGGGGCATCGGCCGTGATAACCGGTGCTGCCACATCCAGTTGCGGACGACGGATCACGTCACCGGCACGCCGCAACAGTGTGGCCAGGCTGCTCAGATCGATAGCGCGGCCGACGCCGACTTTCTCCGTGAGCAGCTGCTCGATCTGCACACTCAGCGCCAGGGCCTGGGCCAAAGCGGTTTCGGTGGCGTTAAGCTCAAGTGGGTCCGCCTCGGCCAACGCGCCTTCGATCACGGCCGGGCTGAGGTCACCGCTGGGTTCGGTGGTGGCCAGGTCGATCTGGCGCAGGCTCAAGCTGCCCACACTGCGTGCCGTGATCAACGGCGTGCCCAGCAGGTCGCGCAACAACCCGGACGGCTCGCAGAGAAACGCCAGGATGTTGATGCGCAGCAGCGGGTCGTGGTCATCATCGGGATCAAGTTGGGGATGCAGGCCATCCCAGCAGTGTTCCAGCAACCCATGGATCAGTTGCAGGCCCGCAGCCAGGCCGGAGATACCGTGCAGGTTGAGCTGGGCGCGGGTCAGCCAGATTGCCAGGCGCAGGTCGCGGCTACGCTCCAGCAGCGGCAAGGCCAGCAACATCACCCGCTTCCAGTTCGGTTCGATGGCTTGGGTGATGGTGTCGCCGTATTGCACCTCGGGCTTGCCCAGGGCTTCTTCTTCCAGCTCGAGGAATTCAGGGTCGTATTCGACGTTCACGCCGCCGCCATTTGCCTCGCCCAGGGGCAAGGCCAGCGCGGTGAAATCCAGTGGTTGAGCGTCGGTGGGCAGGCCCATCGCAATTCCCTCGTTCAAGTTGTTCTGGGAATAGAACAAGCGAGGGAAATGATTTATTCCGAGGGCTTGGAAAAATTCTTAACGCAGGCGCTCTTCGCTGATGCGCCGGCGATGGGATTCGGCATAGGCCGCCTTGCGCGCCAGCAGCAGCGGGTCATCCGAAGGCGCAATCCCCGCTGGCAACTCCAGCGGGTTGAAGTCGATGTCGCGGCACGCACCGTCGACCTGGGCTTGCTGGTCATCGATCACCAGCACACCGGCATCGATCTGCCGACGCCCCTCGGGCCAGCGCACGGTGGCATCGGTGGTGACATCGCCAGGATCGGCCAGCGTGATAATCAGGTGCCAGCGTACCGGCCCCTGCTCCAGTTGCGTGGCAAAGCCGAAGGCGAGGAAGTCGGGGTCGCTGCGCTGCGCGGCGGTGATTGCTTTGTACGGTGTCTCGGGCACCATGCTCCAACGCACGAACCGTTCCTGGCCCTGGGCGTTGATCATGCGAAAGGCGTTGACGCTGTAGTACGTGGTGTTATCAAAACCGGAAGAGCCTGGATGGTCAGCGAGCCATTGTTCGAACGGGCGCATCTCCGGATGGGCGCGCTTGAAGGCCTGCATCTTTTGCGGGTCCGGAGCGTTATCGCCATAGGTCGGCATCGAGGCGCGCAACTGCTGGTAAAGACCTTCGGGGGTGTTGACCGGGAACACCGGCACGGAATTCATCGCCATGTACCAGGCGTCGCCCTCCGAGCCCGCCAGGCGCAACGCCATGCTGCGGATCATGCCGTGCACGTCGGCCTGGGCCGGGTCACCCCCGGCAGCGGACAGGCGACCGATCAACGGCACTGTGCCGCGCTGCAACATGGCGGCGTGGGAAACCTCTGTCGCATTGCCGTTGCTTTCAAAGTGGCCGCTGATGCACTGGCCCTTGGCATGGTTACGCCGAAACCCGGGATGGGCACCGCCCGCGACGGCCTCCATTTCATCGACGATCTTTGCAGCGGAGGGTGACGGCGAATACAACAGCCACATACCGATGCCGGCGATCACTGCGACAGCCAGGGCGAAGGACAAACGGAGGTGTTTTTGCAGCGGAAAAGTTCTTTTCATCGCGCTATCTGGGATCACGGCATCGGGAACCAATGCCCGACCCCAGCATGGTTATTTCTGGAGCGCGGCGATCCACATCGGTGACGGCGCCCCGGCAAACAACTGGGCGGCACTTCGGTCGGCGACAAGTCGGGCAACGGCGTTAAGGTCCACACCTTCGGGCTCGCCGATCAGGGCGTAGCCCAGTTCAGACTGGCGCCACGTTACTACGTTCATTTGCGCGACGCTTTGCTGGGTGATGGACTGATCGGGCTTGGGCTCTTTCATCACGCACAAGGCCACCGGCGCGCCATTGGCCGGCAGGTACACCAACTGGATCAGCGCCTTGTTGTTGAAGCGCAGGCGCTGCACGCGCTTGAACGTCAGGCCGGCGGAACTGAGGTCGGGAACGCGCAGGGCCAGGCCGTCGATATCACGGATATCCGCGAGGGTCTTGGTAATGGCATCCGTCGGTTGCGCGCCGTAGGCCACGGTTTCACGGGTGTACAGATGCTGGTAGGCAGCCGCCTGTTGAACCCATGGCGAGGCCTGGGCAACGGCGGGCGCGGTGGTCTCGATACCCGGCTTCAGCGCACCGCTGAATGCACCAACTTGAAGCACCAAGGCATAACAGGCTGCACCGGCAACGAACGTCAGCGCGGGCCATGCAAATTTAGGTTGGAAGAATGCGAACAGGCGGGAGAAAACGCTGTCTGTCTTTTCGTCGGAAACTTCAGCGCTACGGGAAGGAGCCGGTTCAGCCGTGTGCTGAGCCGCCAACGCAGCAATGTTGAGCTTGAGACTTTCAGGCACCGGCGGCAGGTTCTGCCGGGCAAAGGCTTCCTCATAAGGCAGGCACGAAGCCATCAACCGGGAGACTCGTTCAGCCAGGTCCGGTGAAGCGTCTATGAGCCGCTCTAGCTCCTGGTTCTGTTGCGACGAAAGCTCGCCGTCAACATAGGCCATTAGCAAGGCATCATCCGCTACCATGGGTTTTTCTCTCCGTTTGTATTCATCAGTTTCTGCAGGGTGATTCTCAGCCTTGTGGGCCGAAGCGGCGAGCCGGCGGGTAGCGACAAGCCATCATATTGATATCAGCTTCACGGTTGCAACAAGTCAAAAAACTTTAAAGCAAGCGGCGAATACTCGGTGACACGCACAAATACTTTAAGAGAACACCCTGGAATCTAAAATATTCCCAGGGCCTGATAAATCTTATATGTTTCACTCCGTGTCAGGGTATTTTTCCTGACACGGCTGCCAGAATCATTGGCCTGTAACCTGCATAAGCTGTCATTAACCTTTCAATGACGATCCAAATCGGTACACTTTGTCAGCATCTTGATACAATTCTTCGACACCCAGGACCCTCAGCACCGCAAAAAGGACGCCGCGACACAGGCATCCGCTACGGTATCGACCTCGTAGCCTGACCGCTCCATTTTAGGCATCAAGAAATAATAAGAGGAAATATGTCGATCACCGGTGCTGATTTACCCGCACTGCTTCCCGAACTGTTGCCACGCCTGTGGGCCTTTGCGTTGCGCATTTCCGGCGACAAGCATGATGCCGAGGACCTGGTCCAGCTCGCCTGTGTCCGCGCGCTGGAACGGGCCCATCAGTTGCAACCCGACACCTCGGTACTGAGCTGGATGTTTTCCATCGTGCACTCCACCTGGATCAACGAACTGCGTTCACGCAAAGTGCGCAGCCGTTCGCGCATGGACTGGAACGACGAATTCCTCGAAACCGTCAGCGACCCCGAGGCGCCCAACCCGGAGTCCGACCTGATGCACCGCCAGATCATCGAAGCGGTACAAAAACTCCCCGATGGCCAGCGCGAAGTGATGCTGCTGGTGGGCGTGGAGCGCTTCAGCTACAAGGAAGCCGCCGAAATGCTCGACCTGCCGATCGGCACCATCATGAGCCGGCTGTCCCGTGCGCGTCAGGCGATCGGCACGCTTTTTGATTCGCCGAAAAGCAAACCTTTGCGCGCTCGACCGGAGAGTTCTTCCGCGAGCTGAAACCGCTCTAAACTGGCGTCCTGAACGGGACCACCCTAAGGACTACGCCACCCCTCCCCCCTTGCCGCGAAAGGCGCAGGGACCCAGCCTCGCCCGCCGCCACCGGCACGTCGCCCTTCAGGTTCAGCGAAGGCTCTATCTCAATCAATGGGTCACTAGCAAGCCGTCAAGGGCTGCCCGCAGCTCCAGCGTGACCGGTACACGAATCTCGAAAGTTTCCGTCAACACCTGCAGCACCTCGTCGGCACTGGCGAGCGCGCGCTTTTCACTCGGCCGGTCCAGGTAGTGAATTGCATAGTTGGCATTGTTCAGCGTGTGCCGTCTACCCGCAGCCAATCGTGCAACCTTCAATTGGCCAACGAATACCGAGTCCGGGTGGGTGGAGACATACCAGTTGCCGATTTCATAATCGATGACCGCCTGCACTTGCAGATCGAACACATACAGGCCGCGCCACTCCTCGGCCACTTGCGCCCACAGGGTGTAACTGCCCTGCCCGTCGAAGCTCAGTCTATAAGGCTCATGCGCCGTGGACTGCACCGCCTCGGTGTCCAACAACAACGGACTGCTGGGCACCATGCCGCCAAAGCCGACATCGGTGATATAGCGCACGCCATCCAACGTCACCAGGCTCAAGCGATGGGTACGCGCCGTCCGCGCATCCGGCGGCCCACCCATCACCACCCGCCCGGTGATGCCGCGCGCGTCAAAGCCGAGTTCCTGCAACAACGCCAGGAAAATCTGGTTCAACTCGTAGCAATACCCACCCCGCCCCTCCAGCAGCACTTTCTGCTCGACACTGGCCAAATCGATTGGCACCGGCAGGCGCATCAGGCTGGACAGGTTCTCGAACGCAAAGGTGCACACATGACGCAGTTGCAGCTCCCGCAAGGTGTGCAAGGTCGGCGCTGGCGGCGAGTCATAACCCAGGCGTTGCAGATAGAGGCGGCTATGGATCAACAGTGACATGGCGCAATCCTTGGGCGCGGGAGGAAGGCGACACTATGCCGCGCCGACAGACAGATTGTCATTTTGAATGAACCTTTTTGAACGCTGCCCTATCCATCTATAACAACACAGGGAGGCAACATGAGTACCGCAAAAATCTACACCATCAACTACCAGCTGCACGGCAAACCAAAATCCTTTGTGGTGCGCGCCGAAGTGATGAACAACGCCGAAGCCTGGCACTGGGCGGCGGTGGATGCCGATATCGCCCATGTAAGCCGCGTGGGGCGGGTTGGGCATGAACAAGTGAAGAAGACGACCCGACCGTGGGCAGAGAAGTTTGGGATTACGGAGGTGACGTGGGTGGCGCCGAAGTGAGGGGGGAAAGCCCCGCTGGGTGAGGCGGGGCTTTCTGGGTAGTCGCAGCTATTCGTAAATGACGCCTTTCGGCCATCCGTACAGGCGATGCATAAACTTGCAGGCTAGTTGCCCCGCCCGCCTCCAAACGACCACTCGTCACCGGCTGTAGTCGAAATCACCACCATCACATCCTCGGCGTTCAGTCCCGTCGCCCGCTCCAATTTTTCAACCAGATCGCGGTAAAAACGCTGCTTGGTCTCAACACTTCGAGGACGGCCGGCGGTTATCGCGATCAGCACAAAATCATGGCTACGCGGCCCACCCAAGTAATGGGGGTCGAATATCAGCTCGCCAACCTCATGTTGGTGAATAGCCTGGAAGCGATCAGTCTTCGGCACCTCGAAGCTCTCGACCAAGGCGTCGTGCAACCCGTCAGACAGCGCGTGTAAATACTCGACCGACTTCCCACGGTGCAGTGAAATTCGTGCAAACGGCATCAACGGTTACTCCTGAGGTGTTGGAAGGCTGGCCTGTAGTTCACTGAGCACATTCAACGCCGAGGCGGCTGTTGGCCAACCTGAATAAAACGCCAGATGGGTGATGACCTCTGCCAGCTCCTCAACACTCAAGCCGTTATCCAGTGCACGTTTCAAATGAAAAGGCAGCTGTTCCAGACGGTACATCGCCACCAGCGCGGCCACTGTCGCCAGGCTGCGCTCACGGGGACTCAATTGCGTACGCGTCCACATGTCACCAAACAATACGTCGTCAGTCAGCTCGGCAAATTTTTGCGGGTAGCTGCGCTGGTGTTCTCGCCCCGTGATCATCGTTTTTCCCCCTAAAGTCCCTATTGACGAGGAAAAACTATCAACTCGCGATAGTCCCGAATATCAGATTTAATAGCACCCATAATCCCGAATTAGTGGACCGTTGAATGCGCCGCCCAACCTTCGATCTTGACGTATTGCGTACCTTCGTCACCGGCGTGGAGTTCAACAGTTTTGCCAGAGCGGCGGATCGTCTCGGTCGTTCGACGTCTGCCATCAGCGCCCAATTGAAGAAACTCGAAGAGCAGGTCGGTACGCCGATCCTGGCCAAGTCCGGCCGCGGGCTGGCCTTGACCCCCACGGGAGAAACACTGCTCAGTCATGCCCGCCGTTTGCTGGAGCTGAACGACGGCATTTTTCAGACTCTACACGAAGGCCAAACCGCCGGAACCCTACGCCTCGGGCTTCAAGAAGACTTTGGCGAGCATTTCCTGAGCGATATCCTGCGACGTTTCGTCCAGGCTTACCCGAGGGTCAGTCTCGAAGTCAGGATCGCCCGTAACGCCGAACTGCTGGCGCTGGTCGAACGCTCCAATCTGGACCTCGCCCTGACCTGGGACACCGGGCACACGTCACCCTATGCCACACATCTGGGCGAAACACAGATGCACTGGATCGGCGCCCGCGATACACCACTGCTGACGGCCCTTGACGACTCACCGTTGCCTTTGATCCTGTTCGACGCGCCTTGCCTATTGCGCAGCGCCGCCACCCAAGCGCTGGATGCCGCACACATTCCCTGGCGAATTGCCCTGACCAGCCCCAGCGTCGGCGGTATCTGGGCTGCCGTCGCCGCCGGACTGGGCCTGACACTGCGAACCCGCATTGGGCTGCCGAACCACTTGACCGTTGTATCGGGCTTGCCCCCCGTGCCAAGCCTTGGCTATGTGCTTCACTGCGATAACGACGACCCGAGTCCCGCCACCCAACAATTGATCGCGTTAATCAAAACGAGCCTGCAAGAGCAGGCGTTTCGATTCACGCTTACGAAATGATCGAAAGCACCCGAGGGTTCAACTCGGACGACGGCAATGGATTAGAGTGGGCTACATAAATCCAAACCCCAGCAGTTTTCCACACATCTGTTTATAGCCAGGAGCGACGTTCCCATGAGCGGGCTGTATGAGAAAGCCGAGTTCGCCTTGCGAGCCAAAGACAGTACGGCCTTCTGGGCTGCACTCGCCGGTGTCGACGCACAAAGGACCGCGCCACTTTTGGCGAAACTCCTGTTGGAAGACTGGCATGAAGAGCATGAAGATATCGTTTTTGAGTTGGGGCTAATCGGGGAAAACTGCGCGACGCCCGCGATTGCGCAAGCCGCGCAGAAGAATTTCGAATAACTGATCAGGTGGGGCAACCTGGAAGAGTTCCAGCGCAAGTGCGCTTATGCATTAGCGCGTATTGGCTCTGGCGATTCGAAGGTAGCGTTGGAGCTTATGGCGCAGCAGTTCGACACAGGCCTGGGCAAGTATGCTGAGGAAGGGCTGAGGCATTGGGCTGTGCCGGTTAAAAAGCGGGGTTAGTGGGTGGATTTTTTTGAGTCTAGATGACAGATTCTGGCCGAGAGCTGCCACTCACGAACGACTGCTTTCGGCCAGAAGCAGTACGTCGACGGGCTTGATAAAGATGATTACACCGGTGGTATTTGGTAAACAACCGAGTCGTATTTGGCTGATGTGCGCGTTTCGAAGATGATCCCACCCAGAGCCTCGGCAATACGTCGACTCGCATGGTTGTCCGTCGCAACGGGGTAGATGAAAGTTTTTGCTACCAGTCGCTGGCTGGCCCACTGAACAATCGCTTGGACCGCTTCACATCCAAAGCCCAACCCGTGTTTATCTTCACGAATCCAGATACCCAGTTCCGGTGTTTCACTGTGGGTATCATGTAACCCAGCCAGGCCAGTAAAACGAGCTTCGTCTAGTTGTCTAATCGCGAACACAAAGTCGCTGCCATCTGCGATTGAAGGCAGCCACTGCCGCCAGACTTTTGCATACTCATCAAGAGAGGCAGATGGTTCCCACGACATGTAGCGCGTCAACGACGCAGTTATACAAGCGAAGGATTCAACAGCGTCCTGCGCGCAGAATGGCTCAATACTCAGGCGTGGCGACTGAATGCAGATTTCGCGGGTATCGATGGGCATTGTAGTTTCCTTATCAGAGGTGCAGCACTCCGTTCATGTCCAAGAAAAGTATCATGCTGATCGTTTCTTCCGGGAAAGGGGGCAGATTTATTTCTGGAAAAATAAATCTGTCCCCTTTTCGGCCATCAGCGGCGCGGGCACAAGTCTGGGACTGTGCGGCACCGCATCGGGATTAAGGACCTTATTCGGAAAAATCCTTTCTCCGAAGGGTGATGCGATCGAGCTGCCGAATTACGAGCACCCGCAGCGGACGTAGACACGAATGTCCGCTTCTGGCCAAAACCTACCCACATCAATCGTTACTCAACTCCACCCTATGAGTCGCACCCCCATCCTCTACCCGCACAAAGCCACAGCGCAGGTAAAACGCGCTTCCCTCGACAGTATCGGTATTAAGCCTCACGCTTCTAAAGTGCAAAGCAGCATGAACAAGCAGCGCATTCACCAGCCTCTGACCAACATACTGCCCCCTAGAACCAGGCACCACGTACACACGTCGCAACCTCCCGACACTGGCCTCAGCGTAGGGATCAACTGAAAGCCCCCCGATCCCCACCATTCGCTCGTTCAAGTACGCTGCCATCAGGCACTCTCCAGGCGCATCGAAGCGATTAGCGCCTGACTGCCACTCCGAGATCAATCGGGTAAGAAACCTGAAACCCTCAGCCACCGCCGCCTTCTCAAGGTCTGCAATCTGTGGCGGTAGGTGTGTGATCGGTTGAATCTCCGCCTGGTTCATCCGTACTCCCTGGCTTGGCAAAAAACACTGGCGGCGCGGCTGGAAAACCCTAGAGCAACGCCTCTATTTGCCGGCGATTTTGCAACTGGACAGTTGGCACCTCTGGCCCCACCGCCGGGCGCGTCTTCTCGATGCCAGGGCGCGAGTCACGGTCGAAATTCCACACGTAGCGCAGGAAGGTCAGGAGCTCCCGGTCGAGCTCCCCGCTACAGCCGTCAGGCATGTGGACGACCAATGGTCAGTGACTGACTGGTGCCGGTCAACTCCTTACCTTCTGCAGGATGCAGGTATGGGAAGGTCGCACAGACTCAAGGCTTCAAGTCGCCCAACGGGTCGTAAGGCGGCTTTTTCTCATCCCTGTGTTTCTTCTCCTTATCCAACGGCGCAATCGCCGGTCCGATAGGATCCACCTGCGGATCCGCCACATCCGGCGAATCCGGGTCAAACCCCAGTTCATCCTTGCCACTGGAATGTTCGCCCGAAGCCGGGCCTTTGGGTGGGTTACTCACGGCGTTCTCCTCGTTCAGAGTGGGCGGGCCTTGTCATGCAGGTTTTCCAGGTCTTCCTCGACGCGTTCCACGTCGTCGTCCTGACGCTCTGCCGGGTCGTTGGGGCGCAACGCATCGTTGTCGCGCTCTTCTTCTCCGGGTGTGCGGTCAGGGTTTGGGGTGCCGGGCGGTGGCTGGTTGTAGTCGGACATGATGGTTCACCTCGAAGGGGTCTACACAGGTTTAGAGAAACCGCCGTGCGCCATCGTTCAACTTGTTTGCCTAGGCGTGAGATGATGCGCGCCCCTTCTGGAGGCATGAACCGGATGTTCGAGCTCAAACCCTGCGACCCTGTCACCTTCCGCCAACAGACCCGGCGCAGCACGTTGATTGTGGCGGTGCTGTTCCTGGCCTTGGCGATGTTGCTGTCGAGCCTGGCGGTGATGCTGTTTGGCCAGCCTGGCGGGGATAATTTCCGCTTTAATGTCGGCGGTGTGTTCGCCGGGGTGCTGATTACGGTGGCGCTGGTGCGCGGGCCGTTCTGGAGCCAGCCGTGGCTGGCGGCGGCGGTGTATGGCTGGCAGCTCAAGCGCAACCTGATGAGCGTGACCAATGTGATGCACAAGGTCACCGAGCGGGTGCAGGCGAATGACCCGACGGCGATCAAGGTGCTGCGTTTTTATCACTTGGGCCTGACGCAGATGCATGAGCTGGACGCCAACTCCAGCGCCCAGGTGCAACTGGTCGCTGAGGTCGAGGCGCATAAGGCCAAGATGCAGGCGCTGGGGATCGATCCCGAGCAGACCCGGTTCGACCCCGCCTGGCTGGAGGCCTTTAAAAGCGCTTAGGCCAGCACGCCGATGCGTTGCGCGTCGGGCCAAAACAGCGCGGCCTGGCCGCAGGGTTGCCCGGCGTCGTCGAGCAGGGTCCACACTACCCCGGCGTGGATCATGAAGGGCTGATCAAAGGCATCTACGCGCCAACCGCTGTAACCGGCGGCGATGCCGTTGGCGGTGACTTGCTCCAGTAGCACCTGGCGCGCGGCGCGGTCGAGTTCCGAGGCGCTGAAGCGTGAAGGCATATCGATGAAGCGCTCGCGCGGGTATTTGAAGCACTGCAACGCGCAGTCATTCACGTAGGTAAAACGCGGGTCTGCGGCGCCGTCATGGGCGAGCAGGCTGTAGGGCGCGTCGCGGTGCAGCCAGGCCAGGCGCTGTTGCGGGTCGAGGTGGTCGGGGGCCGGCAGTCCCTGGCCGGTCCAGTGTCGATACGCCTTGTCCAGCACGCCTACGAAGTCTTCTTGATGGGACACGCACAACCTCACATCGTCAGTTGGAAATCTTTGCCCGCCAGCAGAACACCGCGCTGACGGCAATGGCCGCACCGGCCAGGCCAAACACCCAGGGCGCCGAGGCGATCGGCAGCAGCAAGCCGGCGAGCAAGGGCCCGAGGCCTGCGCCGATATCGCGCCACACAGCATTTGAAGCCAGCGCCGACACGCGCAGGGAACCGGGGTTGCGCTCGGCGACCAATGTCGTCACCAGCGGCAGTTGCAGCGCACGCAACACCAGCACCGCCGCCGCGCCGACAATCACCCAGTAACTGCCGAATGCGGTCAGGGCCAGGGCACTCAGGAACGAAAACAGCAGCAGCATCGAGGTTGCGCCAAACCGCTGGGCCGCACGACCGCCCAGGGGGCTCAGGAGCATTTCCGAGACGTACCGCAGCGCCATTAGGCCACCGGCGATCAGCACCGCATCGCCGCCCAGCAGCTTCTGCGCCTGGATCGACAGGCCGAAGATAAACAGCCCGTCCAGCGCCACCCCCTCGATAAACGACCACATCGCCACGCTGTCCGGCCACTTGAAGCGCCGCCCCGGCGTGCTGTGCAAGTCATGCCCGACCGTAGGCAAGCCGCGCGCCATCCACAAGCCCACCAGGCAGCAGCCGGCCAGAATCAGAAAGATCGGACGCGGCCCGGCCATCAATGTCAGCCAGCCGCCCAGGGGCAACGCCAGCATCGGCCCCAGGGCGATCAGCGCGCGGGAACGCCCGGCCCGGCGTGCGGCACCGGCGGGTTCCGAGGTGGCCAATACTTGGGTCGACAGGTTCAACGCAGCAAAACACAGGCCCCACACCAGGCGCAGGCAGAGCAAGGCGGCGAAGCCGGACAAAAGCGAGTTGCCCACGGCGCACAGAGTGGCAGCGCCGGCGGCGATCATGCAGGTCAGGCGGTCGCCGTTGCGCGCGTAGAAATTGAGCACATGGCGATAGCCGAAAATCCGCACCAGGCGGTTGGCCGCCAGCAGCACACCGGCCTGGGCCAGGGTGATGCCGAAGGCCTGGGATTCCATCGGCAGCAGCAGGTAGAGCAACACGTCGCTGGGCAGGCATAACGCCAGGGTCAGAGCGGCGCGGCGGGAATGGGTATCAGCGGTGCGGAGGGCCAGGCTGGACATAAATCTGGAAACATCCCGAAATATTCAGGTCGCCACGGTAGCGTTAATCAGCCCTTTTTCCCATAGGGAAACAACCGCAGACCACTGGCCACCGCACCGACCAAGGCAAACCCGCAGCCCAGCCACAGTGCATATTGCGGCCCGCTGCCCAGGGACAGGTGGAAACACAAGGCCACCAACGACGCGCCCAACGTCTGCCCCAACAACCGCGAAATCGCCACGATGCCACTCGCCCCGCCGCTGCGGGCCAACGGCGCGCTGGTCATCAAGGCCTTGAGATTGGGTGACTGGAAGAAGCCGAAACCCGCCCCACATAACGCCATGCGCCAGCCGATATCCAATGCCGATGCACCGCTGCCCAGGGTCGCGAGCGCGGCCATGCCCACGCTGAGCATCAACAGGCCGATGCCGCACAGCACGCCCAGGTTCACGCGGTCAGCCAGGCGCCCCGCCACCAGCGCCATTATCGCCACAACCGCGGGCCACGGCGTCATGAGGAAACCGGTTTCCACCTGGCTATGCCCCAGCACCGCCTGCAACAGGAACGGCAGCGACACAAACGCCAGGCCCTGGGCACTGAACGCGCAAATGGCAGTGAGGGATGACAAGGCAAACACCGGACGCTTGAACAGATCCAGCGCGAGCATCGGCGCCGGGTGCCCGGCCTGGCGCCGCAGCAGCAATGTGCCGCACACCAGCGCCACGGCGATCAGGCCCAAGGTCAACGCGCCCTGGGCGCCGTGCACCGCCGTGCCCAAACCCAACACCAACAACGCAAACAGCCCCGCGCACAACAACGCGGCAAGGCGATCGAACGCGTGCCCGGTCATCGGCAGGGTCGGCAACGAGCGCAGGCCCAGCGCCAGCGCCAGCAAACCCAAGGGCACGTTGATCAGGTACAGCCAGTGCCAGGTCGCCACCGACAGAATCGCCGATGCGGCGGTCGGGCCCAGGGTAAACGCCAACCCCACCACCAGCGAGTTGTAACCCAGCCCCCGACCGAGCATTTTTGACGGGTAGATATGCCGCAGCAGCGCCGTGTTCACGCTCATGATCGCCGCCGCGCCCAGCCCCTGCACCACCCGCGCCGCCGTCAGGGAGACCAGCGACCCGGCCAGCCCGCAAAACAGCGACGAGACAATAAACAGCAGCAACCCGCCGAGGTACACCCGGCGATGCCCCAGCACATCACTGAGGGACGCAAACGGCAGCACCGTGGCGATAATCGCCAACTGGTAGGCATTCACCACCCAAATTACCGAGGCGGAATCGGTGCCAATCCCCTCGGCCAGGGTCGGCAACGCCGTGTTGACGATGGCCGTGTCCAGGGTCGCCATGCCGATCCCCAGGGAGATCGCCATCACGGCCGGCAGGCGTTTATTGAGGGGCAACCCATCGGCAACAGAAGACATGGACAATCCGCGCAGGTGACAAAGGCGTTTAGATTAAGGGCTGCGGCGAATTTTTTCAGTGCTGGATTGGCTGGCTGTCAGTATTTTCATGTTCGCCAGTGCCCGGTCTTGGCCATCACCTCTACCGCTTCGGCGAAACCGGCCTGGGGTGCGCTGTTCAAGGTGACCAGGCCCACACAGCGGCTCGGTTTCAATGCCGCGGCACGCACGGCCACTCGCCCGCCCGCCTCCACACCCGCCAACACCGCCTCGGGGATATGCAACGCGTTCATCAGTTCCAGCACATCCTGGCCTTGCGCCGCCTCATCCTGCCCGCGCAGGTTGGGGACAATCACCCGAAAACCCTGAGCCGCCAACGGTCCGCTGACCGCTGCAAACGCGTTCACATCCGCCGCCAGCAAGATAATCGCCCGGCCCTCCTCCGGCCCGAAGGCTTCATAACGGATCTCGCCGTCATCGGTGCTCACCTGCTGCACGGCCAATGCCGGTGCGGCCATCACCACTGCTGCCAACAGCAAAAAACCACGACGATCAAACATGACGGACTCCCACTATTAATTCACTGCCCAGCCAACCGGCCAGGTATTCCCCTGCCTGCATCACACCCGCTTCTTCCCCCAGGCGCTGCACCAGGAACTCACACAGCCCGGCGAAACTGCCGTCGGCCTGTAGCTGTTGCACGGCCAGTAGTTCCAGCGCATCTACCTGGCGCAAACGCGACGTGAACTGCCGCCGCCACACCAGCAAGCCGCCCGCTTGTTCCAGCATCACCGCTTCCGGCGCGGGCGCTTCCTGCCACAGCGCCGACCAGATGGCTTCGGCATTGGTGGTCAGGGCGTGGCAGCGCAACGACGGCGTCAGTTGCAACACGGCCGTGTCCCAATCCAGCTCGGCCAAGGCCTCCAGGGCCAACGGCTGTGCATCGGCGGCGACAAAGGCTTCATTCAGGGCCGACTCGATCCAGGCCAGTTCATGCACATCGGGGTTGCGCGGGAATACGTCCTTCAAGGTGGCGTAGAAGCCCTCCGGATACGCGTCCAGCGTCCAGGCGTGGGGCGGATGGTTGTCGATATGGGTGATGCTTGCGGCCAGGAAGGCCTCTTCCCCGACCCAACGGCGCAGGTTGGGAAACGCCTGCTCCAGGCAACCCACCAACTGCGCGCGGTAGTTGTTCTGGTACACCGCCAGGCCGGCGTGATGATTGCCCAGCGCCTGCGCGGATTCATCCGAGGCACTCACCAACCAGCTGCGAAAGGTCTGTTGTAGCTGTGCCAGGTTCATCGTTGCGCTCCCAACGTGCGGGCCATGGCCAATTCCTGGAGCAGCTCGGCCAGTGGCGGGATCTCATCGTCGCGCTCGATCATGGTCGCCACCGGCCCCAGCCGGGTCATGGCCTGGGCGTACAGCTCCCAGACGCCGGTGCACACCGGGCTGTCATGGCTGTCGATCAAGATGTCGCGGCCTTGACTGTGGCCGGCCAAGTGCACCTGGCGCACACGTTCGGCAGGAATACCCTTGAGAAACGCCTGGGCGTCGAAACCGTGGTTGCTGGCACTCACGAACACATTGTTGACGTCCAGCAGCAGCTCGCAGCCGGTGCGCCGGGCCATGGCCGCGATAAATTCCCACTCGGTCATGGAGGCGCCTTCGAACGCCAGGTAACTCGACGGGTTCTCGAACAGCATGGTGCGGCCCAGCACGTCCTGGGCTTGCTGGATGTTGGCGCAGACCCGGTCCAGTGCCTCTTCGGTGTACGGCACTGGCAGCAAGTCATGGGAATTGAAGCCACCGCTGCGCGACCAGCTCAGATGGTCGGACACGAACAGCGGTTCAACCTCGTCTACCAGTGACTTGAGGCGCTTCAAGTAATCCCCGTCCAGCCCTTCGGCGGTGCCGATGGACATGGACACACCGTGCAGCGCCACCGGGTACCGTTCGCGCACCTGACGTAAAATGTGCCGGGGCTGGCCGCCCGCGACCATGAAGTTTTCGGAGATCACTTCGACGAAATCCACGGGCACCGAGGTCTCCAGGAAGTCGCAGTAATGCTCCTTGCGCAGGCCCAGGCCGTAGCCTGAAAAGTGCGGGTTGGATGTCGACATGGCGGATCTCCGCAAAGAATAAGTGGCGAGCCCACGAGGGGCCCGCCGGGTGGATTACTTCGGTTCGGTCAGGGTGCCGCCGGCCTTGAGGCACTCGGACGGGGTCTTGACGATCACGCCTTCGCCTTTGCAGCTGTTGAGGCCTTTGCAGTCGTTCTTGGCGGTGGCGCACAGGCTGGTGCCTTTGCAGGTGTTGACGCCGTAGCAGCGGCCGGGTTTTTCCGGCTGGTCGGCGGCGCTGGCAGCGGTGGCGAACGAAGCCGAAGCCATGGCGATCAGGGCAGCAGCGGCAGCGAGGCTAAGACGGGATTTGAGTGCAGTGTTCATGGGTGCTTCTCCGGGGTTGGGGTGAATTACTTGATAACGGACGCAGCGTCTTCGATGACTTTCGCCACAGCCTCAGGCTGGGAGATGTACACCGAGTGGCTGGCCTTGATTTCGGTGACCTTGGAACCGGCACGCTTGTACATCCAGCGTTGCAGGTCCGGGCTCAGGGCGCGGTCTTCGGTGGAGACCACGGCGTAGGTCGGTTTTTTGTGCCAGGCCGCGGCCCACACGGTGCCGCCGAACAAGGCAGTGGTCGCCGGCACTTGGGAGGCGGCCATGAAGTCGGTGCGGTTGGTGGTCAGGTCGGCCGCAAAGTCGGCGTTGAATTTGGTACGGTCGAAGAACAGATGACCGTCGCGGCTGGCCTTGATGTCATCGCTGGGCGCCGGCATCGAGCCGATCAACTGGGCCATGTTCTCGCCCACTTCCGGCTGCAACGCCGAGACGTAGACCAGCGACTTGACCTTGTCGCGGTCACCGGCAATCGAGATCACCCCGCCACCGGAGCTGTGACCCACCAGCACCACCGGGCCGACTTGCTGCTCCAGCACCTCGCGGGCCTCGGCCACATCGGCGGCCAGGCTCTCGTGGCCCTGGTGCACCACGGTGACCTTGTAGCCCTTGTGAATCAGGATGTCGTGCACCACACGCCAGCCGGAACCGTCGACAAACGAACCGGGCACGATCACCACGCTTTTACCGGTGCCGGGCTGCGGGGCATCGGCCGCCTGGGCCAGCATCGGGACAGTCAGGGCCATGGCAATGGCCAGGGAAGAAAGCATACGCATTGGAAATCTCCATCAAAGTTAAGAACGTTTGCCCAAGATCAGGCGGTCCAACGACCAGGCCCCACCGCCGTACGCCAGCAGCGGCAACAACAAGCCCGCCCAGGTCAGGTGAACCGGCCAGGCGGCGGGGTACACAAACACCTCGATCACCAGGGTCATGCCCAACAGCGCAGCCGCAGCCGGACGGGTCAGCAGGCCCAGCACCAGCAACAGCGGGAACAGGTGCTCGGCATAAGTCGCCAGGTGCGCAGCCCAGTCCGGCGGGATCAGCGGCAAGGCGTACTCCGAACGGAACAGCGTGTAGGTCGACGGCTTGAGCTCAAGAAACCCCGTGACCTTGGTGCGCCCCGACAGGAAGAACACCGCCGCAATCGCCACCCGCGCCACCAGCAACAGCAGGGCTTCGGGGAGCAGGCGCTGGATCACGGCTGCTCCGTCAGGCTGCCAAAGCCTTTAGGGGTCTTGATCTGGGTGCAGGTGCCTTTGTCCACCAGCACCCAGGCGTTGCCCTGGTAGTCGGTGGTGGAGGTGGCAGCGCACGAAGTGCCAGCGCCTGCGGCGCAATCGTTGGCACCGGCCAGGGCCACGCCGAAGCATTTTTCCTGGGGCTTGGGTTCATCGGCATGGGCCACGGCCGCGAAGGCACTGAGGGACAGGGCGAGGGTTGCCGCGAGGGCTGCGTAAGGACGCTTCATGGGGTGAGTCTCCTGGCTTGACTGAGTGTGGCCAGGGCGCCTTGGGGTCGGTGACCGCCTGCGCCAGCTGGTGTGCAGAGTTAAAGCCAGGCGTGTATCCGGTCTGTGTCGCGAACGCGATAGAACGTCATGCGGGTGTATCAGGATGGTGCGGGGATACAGTTCGATACACAGTCAATAAAACAATGCCAAAACCCCGGCGGTTTATTCGGCATCCCGAACGACACAATTAGAAATATTCGCCTTTCCGAACGAAGGCTCTTACGGGCCGCCGACGACCGCAAAAATCACCATAAATTTCATACGGTTGTTGTCATGTTTGTTACATGCCAACTGGCATACATTCTGCTTTATCCGTGTTTCTGGTAATAAAATGTTTCAGCTCTGAGACAGTCTCATCCTCTGAAGCATGGCCGGCGATCCACCAATAAAAACCACCACGCCCCAAAGGAGGGCGGCCTTCCGACCTTTTGATCGACATCAACTTTCCAAGACTGCTGCTGCACATCTGCACCCCAAAAAGGGCGAACGGCCTGATCGCCGAAAACAAGCCCGACTATAAAAAGGACGATTTGATGAGCTCGAGCAAGAACCACGCAGTGTCCTTCCTGGACGCAGACCACCCCACGCCGGCCACCCCGGACAGCACCATTGGCTTTGGCCCTTTCCTACTCCTGGCAAGGCAGCACGTATTGCTGCGCAACGGCGAGCCGGTGACCCTCGGCAGCCGTGCGCTCTACCTGCTGATTGCCCTGGTGACCCGCGCCGGCGAACTGCTGGAGAAATCCGAACTGATCTCCTTCGCCTGGCCCAAGGTGGTGGTGGAGGAATGCAACCTGCGCGCGCAGATCGTCGCGTTGCGCCGGGCCCTGGGTGACGATGGCAACTTCAGCTACATCGTCACGGTGCCGGGTCGGGGTTATCGTTTTGTCGCGCCCGTCACGGTACTGGCTCCCGGTGAAGAGCACCTGCCGGTGCCTTATGTGCGGGTGGATGAGCCCAACCTGCCGACGTCGACAGCTGAAGTGATCGGCCGCGACGCCTTGATCGCCAGCCTGGCCGACCAGGTCATGAGCCAGCGCTTCGTCACCCTCACCGGCCCCGGCGGCATCGGCAAGACCACCGTGGCCATGGCCGTGGCGCAGCGCTTGGCCAGTGAACTCAACTTGGGCAGTTGTTTTGTCGACCTGGCCCCCGCCACCAGCGGGCAATGGGTGGCCGGCATGCTCGCCAGCGCCCTGGGCATCCAGACGGTCAGCGAAGACCCACTGCACGGCGTGGCCGCCAGCCTGGTCAACCGCCGTCTGTTGCTGGTGCTGGACAACTGCGAACACGTGCTGCCGGCCACCGCCGACGCCGTGGAAACCCTGCTGCGCAGCGCACCTCAATGCCATGTGCTGACCACCAGCCGCGAACCCCTGCGCGCCGACGGTGAACGGGTGCACGACCTGGCACCGCTGCAAGTGCCCGACGCACACGCCAGCCTCAGCGCCCACGAAGCCCTCGCCTGGTCCGGCGTGCGCCTGTTTGTGGAAAGGGTGCGCGCCCTCGACCCCGACTTTGTGTTCGGTGATACCGATGTCGCGGCGGTCTGTGCGATCTGCCGCAAGCTCGACAGCAACGCCTTGGCGATCGAGATCGCCGCCGCCCGCGTGCGCACCTTTGGCATCCAGGACCTGGTGGGCCTGCTTGACGGCAGTTTCCGCCTGCAAATGACCGGTCGACGCACCGCCCTCGCCCGCCATCGCTCCTTGAGCGCCACCCTGGATTGGACCTACGCCATGCTCAGTGGCGATGAACAGGCGATGCTGCGTCAGCTCGCGGTGTTCACCGGTTCCTTCACCCTGGAAGCGGTCAAGTCGATGACCGCCAGCAGCAGCCTCGACCCGCGCAACGCCCTGCCCCTGCTCGAAAGCCTGATGGACAAGTCACTGCTGATCGCCGGTGAGTCCAAGGCGCTCAAACGCTATCGCCTACTGGAAACCACCCGCGCCTACGCCCTGGAAAAACTCAGCGAACAAGGCGAAACCCGCTCAACCTGCCAACGCCATGCACGCTATGCCCTCGGTATGTTGCAGGAGGCCGGGCAGACCCTGGATGGCCTGTCGCCGGAAACCTGGCTGGCGCTCTACGGCCCGGAAATCAACACCATCCGCGCGGCGCTCGATTGGGCCTACTCGCCCAGCGGCGACTTGGCATTGGGCATCGAACTGACCCTGGGTGGCGTGCCGCTGTGGCTGCGCTTGTCCTTGGTCAGCGAGTGCCGCACCTGGGTCGACAAAGGCCTGGCCAGCGACGGCCTCGTCCCACTGCCGTTGCGCCAGCGCATGCTGTTGCAGACCGCCCTGGCCAGTGTGCTGATGCTCACCTACGGCACCGGCAGCGAAATGCGCGAAGCCTGGCGCCAGGTGCGCGAAGACGCCCGCGACCTCGGTGATGCCGAGCACAAATTGCGCGCGTTGTGGGGTTTGTGGACCGACCGCTGCGGCTGCAACCAGTACACCGAAGCGCTGGAACTGGCCGAGCGCTACATCGCCCTGAACAGCAGCGGCAGCCACCAACTGCTCGGCAAGCGCATGCGCGCCGTGGCGCTGTTCCACATGGGTGACCTGCTGGGCGCACGGCAGAATATCGACGAAGCGCTCGGCTCTCCGTCGGCGCCGCGCTCGCACATCATCGACGTGCACTTCGACCAACGCATCGCCGCGCGCTGCCTCAAGGCCAAGGTGCAGCTGCTCGAAGGCGATGTCGACCCGGCACTGCGCCTGATCGGCCAGTGCGTCGACGAAGCCATCTCCCTCGATCACCCCGCGACCCTTTGGTACACCCTGTGCCTGGGCGCAATCCCCCTGGCGTTGCTGGCGTCCAACCTGCCGAAAGTGCGCTACTACCTGGGGTTGCTGCAAGACAGCACCACCGGCCAGGACCTGCATATCTGGCGGCAATTTCGCCTGTGCTTTGAAAGCATCCTGCTGATCCGCGAAGGCTCGCCGGAAGCCGGCGTGCCGCAACTGGGCGAAGCCCTGCATCACCTGCAAGGCCAGGGTGACAGCCAGCTCTACAGCCTGCTGCGCTGTGAATACGCCCTGGGCCTGGCGCGCCTGGGCCTGGAAAAACTCGCCCTGGAAGTGCTGGAAGACACCCTGCAACTGGCCCTCGGCCGCCACGAACGCTGGTTCGCACCGCAGATGTTGCGCATCAAGGCACAACTGACCCTGCGCCAGGCCCACTTCGGCTCGGTGGACAAGGCCAAAGTACTGCTGCGCCAGGCGTGGGTGGATGCGCAATTGTCGGGCGCGCATTTTTGGCGGGCGCAGATTGCGACGGATTTGGCGCGGCTTCAGGAGCCCAAATTGCGTATCGCCTCCCTGCCCCGCTTCCAGCACCGCTAGAAACGTCAATCTGGAATGATTTTCTGTGGTGAACGGGCTTGTTGTGGTGAGCAGGCTTGCCCAGCTCACCACAACAAGCCCGCTCACTACAGAGATGACAGGGGTATTTCACAGCTGTGAAAGCTTGTGCGATCTTGCCAAAAGCCGTCTTTTTACCCCCCGCCAACGCCTAGTATCGAGTCCTCGTGCGCCCCCACTCACATGGACTGAAGAATGATCAACCGACCCGAGAAAGCCGCCTCGCCCCGCGTCAGTGAAACCCGTGCGCCGGAGCGCGTTTTTGATGCGGCGCTGAACAAGGCCAAGACCCTGGCGGCCACCGGGGCCAGCAATCAACAGCTCAAGCCGGACGACTACAAGGAGGTCACCGCCCTGCCCGCCAAGCTGGATATCGACAAGCTCAAGGTGGTGGCCGAAGACAAGGACGCCGGGGTGATCTATTTCGAGCAGGACGGCAACAAATTCAAGATCACCCGCGAAGGCGCGGACAAGGTCCAGGAAGGCTTCGACCTGCTCAAGGGCCTGCATTTCGGCCATGCCGTGGCGCCAGTCAACCAAGGTGGGCCGGATGAGGGCACGCCGCTCTACGACCTGCTGCACACCCTGGCCGAAACCCAGGGCACACCGGCCGGCAAGCAAATCCGTGAAGCGCTGGGCAACCCTGACCAGCAGCTGTTGCGCGAAGACGACCCCACCGTGCGCCTGGCCAACATCAAGTCGGTGGGCGAAGCCCAGGACGGGGTCGTCAAGGTCGAGATGGAAAACGGCCAGACCCTGGTGATCGCCGAATCGCTCACGCCCGAGGCGTTTGCCAGCTACAACAACGCCGGCGTGACCAAAGAGGCCCTCAACGACGGCAAGGCCAAGGGCTTTGAAGAAGTCACCCGTCTGCCCGGCGACCTGGATTTCAGCCAGCTCAAAGTGGTGTCCGAAGACCCCAAGTCCGGGGTGATCCTGTTCGAACACCAAGGCAAGAAATACATGATCAGCCAGTCCGAGGCCGCACTGCCGCAGCCCGGCGCGGACCTGAGCAACCCCGACCCCAACGCCGGCAGCAGCCTCTACACCTTCCTGCAGGCGGTGCACAAAAGCGAAGGCACCCAAGCGTTCGACTACATCAAGAATGCGCAGTCGTTGCCTGGCCAGGAACTGCTGCGCAAAGACGAAGCCAGCCTCAAGCTGGGCGACATCAGCAAGGTCGATGCGCCCATGGACGGCATCCTGGTGGTCAACGGTGCCGACGGCAAACTGCTGGTGGTGTCCAAGGACATCACCCCCGAAGCCTTCGCGGCCTACACCGCCAAGGGCCAGAGCCTGGCCGGTATCGAAAAAGCCAAGGGCGACGGCTACAGCCTGGCCGGGCCGAATGCCTACCTGGCGTCGACCGAAGACATCATGAGCGTTGGCGGCGTGGGCGATTACGGCCCAGGGTTGATCGCCTTCACCCAACACAAACCGGGTGGCGCCGAAGAGAAAATTATCGTCAGCGAAGACACCAACCCGCAGATGTTCGAACAGATTTCGGGCTATCGCACCGACATCGCCCAACAGACCACCGACGTCGACAAACTGCGCGCCGACAACGGCTTGCCGCCGCTCAAGGACGTGTCCGTCGACAACCTCGTCACCACTGAAAAAGACGAAAGCGGCAACCCATTGAGCGTGCAGGACCTGTCGATGAAAACCCTGGTGGACAGCTACCGCGCCGGGGTCAAGGACGGCAGCATCGGCAAGGATGACCCGCGCGCCAAATTCCTGCGCGCGGTGGAAGCCAAGAGCATGGCCGACAACGGCATGTCGATCATTCCCGAGCATGGTTTCGGCAACCAGGGCATCGCCACCACGCCCATCGACGTGACCTCGCGAGATGTGCGCGACAACATCTTCGACACCCAATCCATCGACAAGACCATCAGCGCACTGCTGGGCGACTCCACTATCCAGGCCGACATCAAGGCCAACCACGATGCGGCCCTGGGCAAGGTCGACGGCGGTCAGGCCAAGGTCGACGAGGTGCACCAGAAGCTGATCGACAGCACCTCCTCGGAGAATTTCACCAAATACATCAAGGCCTTGCAGGACGATGGCAAGACCGAGCTGGCCACCCAGGAAATCCAGACCGCCTACACCGCCCTGGCCGACATCGACCCGGCCAAGGCCGACAACTTCCTGCAAAACCTGCAGATTGACGGCTACACCGACGCCGTCGAAAAACTGATGGACGACCCAAGCAAGATCAGCGACGACAACACCGCCCTGGCCACCACCGACAACACCCTGGCCATCCTGTCCATGCTCAAGGGCGGTGCCGATGGCCTGCCGCGCCAGGCGCTGGGGGTGTATTCCAAGTTCGTCGACCAGTTGCTCAAGGACAAAGGCGCTGCTGCCGACTTCGGCAAGGCGATGATTTCACTGGGTGACACCTGGCAGAAAAACGGCGTGATCAGCTTCAGCGACATCGAACACGCGGTGAGCAAGGAGATCATGCCGAGCCTCAGCGAAGAGAACCGCAGTTCATTCGTGAAGAACCTGACCTTCCTCAAGGACAACGGCGTGCTCGGCTCGGTGGGCGGCGCCATCGGCATGGGCCGGATCGTCTACCAACTGGCGGGGCAAGGCGGAAAATTGGCCGATACGCCGATGAAACGCCTGGGGATCGCCAACGACTTCCTCGGTTTCCTCGGCACAGGCTCCCACTTCGCCACCCTGGGCCTGAAGGTCTACGACAAGCTGCGCGGCACCAACGCCTACAAACTGATGGGCTTCGACCGCTCGTTGCCCGACCTGTGGGCCAAGCCCGGCGAGGGGTACCACGCCCTGCCCAAGGACGCCGAAGCGGTGCAGAAGAAGTATTTCGACATCGTCGACCAGGCCATGGACGACGGCAAGGACGTGGGCAAGGTGCTCAACAGCGGCGGCTGGAGCGATGAGGGCGCGAAGAAGGTCCAGGAAGGCATCGAAAAAGGCATCGCCAGCCGTGGCGGCGTGGTCGGTGCGGGCTTTGGCGCCAAGTTCGCCAGCAGCGCGATCAAGGTGATCGGCATGGCCACCGACGTCGCCGGCGGCGTGATCAGTGTGGTGCAGGCGGCCTTCACCCTGCGGGATGGCGTGCGCGAAAAAGACCCGGTGAAAATCGCCTCGGGTTCATTGTCGATGGCCGGTGGCGTGAGCAGCCTGGTCGCGGCAGGCGGCGGTGTGCTGACCACCCTCGGCGTTACCGGGCGCATCATTCCGTTCCTCGGGCCGGTGGGCTTCCTGATTTCCGGCGCGTTGTCGTTTGTCGGCGCGATCCTCAGCACCGTGCAGTCGCACAAGCTGCACAAGATCTCGATGCAGAACTGGGACCAGATCCAGGACTTCAAGCAGGACGGGCTGCTCAAGCCGAACGGCGATGAGGCTTATGTGTGGCTGCAGACTTACCTGTCCGACTGGGGCCAGCGCGATGCACCACAGGACCAGAGCATCTTTGACTTTCGCAAGGACGAATGGGATGCGCGCTCGAGTATCCGTGGCGGCGATCATCGGCGCGATCACCCGGATTACATTGGCGACGGCAACAACCGCAATTCGGAAGACTACAAGTACTCGCTGAAACCGTCGGAGTGGACCAACGACAACCACGACATCATCTGGCGAGTCGGCGACGGGTATGGCGGCGACTATCACGATGTAGACAAGCCCTGACCGGCACCCTCACGCTGGCTGCACACTTTAGGGCGCGCAGCCAATGGCGTAAGGTCAGTAATAAATCTGAGCGGAGACCTGCGCATTCCCGTACTGAATGCAATTGCACGGTTTGGACGACAATGCGCCAGCAGCCATCCCGGGATTCCAGGGCCCGATGATGCCGTCCCTCTTGCCATTGTCATCCACCGAATCGAGGGAATTAAGCACCCGATCGCGCTTGAGGACTTCCTGGGCCAGCTGGGTCTCTTTGTCCTTTTGTGCATCCCCGGTCAGCGGGCGTCCAGCCACCTCACGGATCTTGTCGGCGGTTGCATTCCCGGTTTTCGGGTCCTTGAAGGCTTGAAAGTTATTCCCAAACTCTTTTGCCAGTTGTGAATCCGACATCTGGGAGAAGCCATTGTCGTTGGGCCGAGTGTACGCGCCGGATATTTGCTGCACAGATATGCTGACGATTGCCATGATTGAGGTGTCCTGGACTGTTCTGCAAAACTCTGTGGCGGACGTGTTCCTTCCAGTTCCAGCGCCTGAACACGCTAAATCAGGCGCGCGGCGACCAACCAATCCGCCACCGCCTGGAACGACGCATCCGGCACCGGATCACCCGGCACGGTCTTGCGCGCAATCTCCGCCGCCAGGCCTTTGTCCGGCGCGTGGGGAATGCCCAGGTCATACGCCTCCTGCAACATCAACAGCGCCTCCTCCGGCGAGGCCCGGCACACAATCACCGGCACCGGCGTTTCCCCGCGCACGTAACGCACACCAATCACCCAGCCGTCGGTGGTGCCGATCATCATCGACGCGCGGTTCAAGCCCAGCTTGGTGGCCAAGGCCTGCATCTCATTGCGCTGGCGCCGGCGTTCACTCTTGATCAGCGGGTCGCCGTCGATGTCCTTGCGCTCACGCTTGGTCTCGCTGCGGGTCATCTTCATGTCGCGGCCGAACAGCCAGCGCTGCATCATCACGTCCACCCCGCCCACCAGGATGAACGCGCAGAGTACGGTAAATACCAGTGGCTTGAGCACCAGGAAGAAGGTCGATTCCATGCACTCGGCGCCGCAACGCGACGACTCCATCAAGGCCTGCAACGCATGCTTGCCGACCACATAGAACGCGATCGCCAAGACATGCACCTTGATCAGGCCCTTGATGAACTCCACCAGGTTGCGCAGGGCAAAGATTTTCTTCATGCCCTCCGCTGGGTTGATGCGTTTGAACTCGGGCTTGATCGGGTCCACCGAGAACACAAAGCCGCGCATGGTGATGATGTTGGTCAGGATCACCACGCCGGTGGTCACCGCCATGACCGGCAAGGTGATGCCGATCACCAGTTGCTCGGCATGGTCGAGTACCCGAGGCCACACCGTGGCGAACGGCTCAATGTAGATCTGTGCGGTGAGGTCAATCAGCGCCGTGACCTGGGCCTTGGCCCGGGGCGCGAGGATCGAGATGCACAGCGTACAGAATAGGATGACCATGCCCGACACCAGGTCCTGGCTCTTGGCGACCTGGCCTTTCTTGCGCGCGTCCTGGAGCTTCTTGTCCGTGGCCGGCTGGGATTTCTCTTCGCTGGTATCGGCCATGGGCTACTCCATGCCAGCCAGGGTCTTGAGCAGTTCGACGGTGCCGCGAAACTCCGCCAACTGATCAAGCATCATCGGAATCAGGAAGCCGATGTAGATCACCATCAGGATCGTGAAAAACAGGTTCTTCACCGGCAACGACAGGTCGAAAATGTGCAGGTTCGGCGCCATGCGTGACAGGTAGGCGAGCATCAGGTCCGTCACCAGCAGCGCGATCAATAGCGGCGAGACCATCAGCACGCCGACGCGCATGATCTGATCAAGGATCGACAACACCGCCAGCAATGCCGAGCTGGCGAATACCGGGGTAAACGAGGTGACCGGCCAGAGTTGGTAGCTGTGGTAATACCCGTCGACCATCAGGATGAACCCCCCGGACATGAAAAACAGCGTGATCAGCATCACCGTCAGCAACGTCGCCATCACGCTGGACTCCCCGGATGACAACGGGTCCACCAACTGCGCCATGGTCGAGCCGCGTTGCAGGTCGATCAACTCCCCCGCCACTTCAGCGGCCCAGAACGGAATACCAAACAGCAGGCCGATCAAGATACCGATGAGGAACTCCTTGATCAGCAACCCGGCGATAAACACGCTGCCGTGTTCGGGCATCGAGGTCAGCGCTTCGAACACCGGGAAAAACATCGGGATGGAAATGGCCACGGCCACGCAGCCGCGAATCATGCCGGTGAGGCCGAGGCGGTTGAAGGCCGGGGTGATCACCACCACGCCCATGGCGCGGCAGGCGGCGAGCGAGGCGGAGCTGATCACCGGGTAGGCGACCTCCAGGAACTGCGCGGTCAGGCTGGCATCCATGGGCGGTCAGCGCGTCCACATCGGGAAGTTGTCCAGCACCTGGCCACCGAGTTCCGCTACTTGCCCGGCGAGGACCGGGCCCAGGAACACGATGGTCAGCAACACCGCCACCAGCTTCACCACCTGCGGTAGCGTCTGGTCCTGGATCTGCGTCAGCGCCTGGAACAGGCCCACGCTCAACCCCACGATAATTGCCACGCCCAGCGCTGGCGCGGAGAGCATCAGCACGGTCATCAGTGCCTGTTTCATCAATGACAGGAATACGTCCTGGCCCATGGGTCGTGCCTCAGCCGTAACTCAGAATCAAACCGTGCATCAAGCGCGACCAGCCGCTCAGGGACACGAATAAAAAGATCTTCAGCGGAATGGAGATCAGGTTCGGCGAGACCATCGACATGCCCATGGCCATCAGCACGTTGGACACCAGCAAGTCCACCACCAGGAACGGGATGTACAACAGAAAGCCGATCTCGAAAGCGCGGGTCAGTTCCGAGCTGACGAACGCCGGAATCAACACCACCAGGTCATCATCGCGCAGGTCGGCACGGGCCTCCGGCGACCAGATAGTCTCGGTGGCCTGCACGAAAAAGCCGCGCTCGGATTCATTCGCGAAACGCTTGAGGTGCGCCTGCAGCGGCGGGCGCAAAGCGTCGCCTAAATCCTTGAGTTGCTCGACATGCTCGATATTGAGGTCGCGCCCTTCCACTTGCCGGTACATGTCGCCAATCAACGGCGTGGTCACGTACACCGACAGGATCAATGCGATGCCGTACAGCACCAGGTTCGGCGGCGTCTGTTGCACGCCCAGGGCGTTGCGGATCAGGAACAGCACCACCGAGATCTTCATGAACCCGGTGAGCGTCACCACCGCCAACGGGATCAGCCCGATCGTCGCAACGACCAGGATGATCTCGATCAGGTTCGGCTGATAACCGGTCATGGGGTGGCGAAACTCAGCAGGCGCACGCCCAGGCCGTCACCGATTTTCACCAGTTGGCCCTGGCCGACGCGACGGCCGTTGACCATCAGGTCGACGCTGTCCACGCCCGGCGTATTGAGCTGCAACAGGCTGCCCGCGCCCAGTTCGCGCAATTGCGCCAGGGTCAGCTCCAGCGTGCCGACCTGGCACACCAGTTTCAACGGCAACTCATCCAGCGCCGCGGCGGCATCAACATCAGTCATGGGGTTCTCCGGTTCCACAAAAGGGGCTTTCAAGGCTTCCTGCAGGCGCAGGACTTCACCCTGGTATTGGCAACGCGCCTGCAGGCGGCCGTCGAGGTCAAGTAGCAGGCCGGGGCCTTGGTCCAGCATCAGCACATCGCCGGGGCGCAGGCTGCGCAGTTCGCCGAGGCTCAGCCACTGCCGCCCCGCCACCACCGTGAGGGTCTGGTGCAGGGCCAGCAACGGCTCGTGTTCGGGCTGGGCGTAGTGCGCGAGCAACTGCGCCACCCGCACGGCGGCGCTTTCGCTCAGGTCCAATTGGGCGCTCATAGGCGGCTGGTTGGCGAACGTCAGTTCCAGCGTCACGTGCACGGCAAACGGGTCTTGGCCTTCGTTCACATCAAGCAACTGCACGGGGTGGCCGAGCAGCGGCTCGAGGGTCTCGATGAGGTCGAGCAGTGCCAGTTCCAGCAACAACGAACGCGCCAGCGCGGGCAACGGTTGCACATCGAATGACAGCGCCAGCGGCAGCAACAACTGCTCCATCGCTGCGGCGGACAACCGCAGGCGCGCGGGTGCGCGGCCGAGTAACAGCAGCACGTCACGCGGCGCGGCGAGGGCTTGCGGTTCGGTGGCCCAGCGCACACTCAGGTCCTGCCCGGCGAGGCGGCCTTGCCAAGGGCGACAGCGGCGATGCAATAGGTTATGCAGGGCCAGCAACGCTGGATCGTAGTGGGTCAGCCACGGCGACAACGGGTCGGCAAGGGCTGCAATCATGTGCCGACGCCTTCGTCACGCAGCTCGCCCACGCGGCGCTCATCGCTCTCACGGCCTTCCAGCAGGCTTTGCCAGGCGTCGGATTGACGCTGGCGGCTCAGGCGCTCCTGGCGGAACAGGTCGCGCTCGCGCTCCTGGCTTTCAAGCGTGGTGGACACGTGGGTCACGTCGTTTTCCAGTTGCTGCTGGTCATCCGACAGCCCGCGCAACCGATCCTGGGCCGCCTGCCAACTGGCCACCGACAGCCCTTCGGTGAGCGAGGCATACACCTGCCGCGCTTCCTCGGCGATGGCTTCACGGTGCAGGCGCAGTTGCTCCTTGGCGTCGGTGAGCACGCCGTGGGTCTGTTCGCAGCGTTGTTGCTGGGCGGCCAGTTGGCTGGCGGCGCGTTGTTCACGCAAGACCCGCAGGGTTTGCAGGGTGCGCAGTTGCTCGGTTTTCATTGGGTTTGCTCCTTGTTCATGCCAACACCCGGCGCATATGGGCCAGGGTCTGTTCCAGGTTGCTCGGCTCGCCTGCGTTCTGGCGCAGGAAGGCTTCGATAGCGGCGTGGCGGTTGATTGCTTCGTCGGCCAGGGGGTCGCTGCCGGCGGAGTACTCGCCGACGCGGATCAGCATTTCGATCTCGCCATACCGCGCCATCAATTCGCGGATGCGCATCGCCAGGCGCTTGTGTTCTTCACCGGCGACCTGCTCCATCAAACGGCTGCGGCTGCGCAACACATCCACCGCCGGAAAGTAGTTGCGCTGGGCCAGCTCGGCGCTGAGGGCGATGTGCCCGTCGAGGATCGAACGGGCTTCCTCGGCTACCGGATCGCTGGCGGCATCACCCTCGGTGAGCACGGTGTACAACGCGGTGATGCTGCCGGTGGGGCCGGGGCCGGCGCGTTCCAGCAGGCGCGGCAAGGCCGAGAAAAACGACGGCGGATAACCACGCCGTGTCGGCGGTTCGCCCACGGCCAGGCCGATTTCGCGCTGGGCACGAGCGAAGCGGGTCAGGCTGTCCATCAACAGCAACACGTTGCGGCCTTGGTCGCGGTGGTATTCGGCCAGGGTGGTGGCGACAAACGCCGCGCGCACCCGCTCAGCCGCCGGGCGGTCCGAGGTGGCAACCACCGCCACGGTGCGCGCACGGGCCTGGGCGTCGAGCTGCACGTCGAGCAGTTCGCGCACTTCCCTGCCCCGCTCGCCGATCAGGCCGATCACGATCACATCGGCTTCGCTGTTGCGAATGATGCTGGCCAACAGCGAAGACTTACCCACGCCGGGCTCACCAAAGATCCCCATGCGTTGGCCCTGGGCCAGGGTCAGCAGGCCGTCGATGGAACGAATGCCCAGCGCCATGGAACGCACGATCAACTGCCGGGAAAACGGTGCCGGAGGTTCGGCGTGCAGCGGGTAATGCTGCAGGGCCACGGTCGGCGGGAGGCCGTCGCCGTCGAGAAAATCGCCCATGGGGCTGATCACCCTCCCCAGTTGCGCATCACCCACGGCGACGCCCAGGGTCTCGCCGGTGGCGGTGATTTGAGTGCGGGTGGACAGCCCTTCCATGGAACCAATGGGCGACAGGATCGCCTCGTCACCGTCAAAGCCGATCACCTCGGCGCTCAGGCTGCGGGCGCTGCCGGGGTCGCGCAGTTGGCACAGCTCTCCGATGCTCGCGCCGGCCACACTGGCCCGCAGCAGTACACCACGAATGCTCAATACCGTACCGTGCATGGGGCGCAAGCGTGCTTGCGCCAAGCGCCCGGACAGGCGTGGCAGCAGCTGTTCCAGGTTCATGCCACGCCCTCTTCGGCGAACGGCAACAGGCTGCGCCGCAGGTTTTGCAATTGGGCTTCGAGGCCCAGTTCCACTGATCCAGCCGGGCTGTTCAGGCGTGCCTGGCCGGCGTGCAACTGTTCGTCTGCATCCACGGCAATCGCCAGCCCTTCCAGCTTGAGGCGTTGACGCAACGCATCGACCTCTGCAGGCGGCACCCACAGGGTCAACGCCTGGTCCTGGCGAAACGCACTCAAGGCCTGGCGGGTACTGCGTACCACGCGGTCGGCGCTGTCCAGCTCGCCCAGCACTTCACGCACAATGCCCAAGGCCAGGTCGGCCAGGGACGCTTCCAGGCTGCTCAAGTAGTGCTGTACCTGGGACTGGGTGTGCAGCAGCAACTGCGCGACCTGCTCAGCCCCGGCTTGGCGGGCGCTTTCGAAGCCTTCGGCGCGGGCGCTGCTCAGCCATTGTTCGCTGTCGGCCTTGATCTGTTCAGCCTGTTGTTTGGCCGCTTGCAGGAAGGCAAAGCCGTCGCTCCATAACGCGGCGTCTTCGGCGCGCAGGATGCGGGCGGTGGGACGGCTCGGCAATTCGCTCATGGCGTCATCTCCTCGGCCAGCAGGCACGCGGCGGCGGCCTGGACAATTTCCAGGTCACGGGGCACTCGGGCGCTGTGGCCCTGGGGGAAGGCGAAGCGCAAACGCAACCAGCCCTGCCAATCGGCATGCTGGGCGTGCAGCCAGGCGGCGACACAGCCTTGGCCGTCGCGGTCGATGGCCTCGATCAATTCGCCGGGATCGCGCAGTAAATCCGCTGCGCCGCCGAGTTGACGCAGGGCCAGGGCTGAAACGAAGACTTCAGCACCCAGGCCTTCGCGCAGCTCATTGACCACCTCGCGGCGGATCTCCCGACTCAGGGTCGCGGCATGCCAGATCGCCCCGCACAGCCTCGGCAAGCGGGCGAACTGCGCGGGTGACAGCAGCAATACCGACAAGTCCGCCGCCAAGGGCGTGACCAACTGGTCCATGGGCGCCAGTTGGTAATGGCTGACCAGCAACTGCTCCAGGCGCTGGCGAAAACGCGGCTGGCCGTGCATCGCCTGCAGCACGGCGTCGGGCAATTCATCGGCAAAACACGCGCCCAGGCTCGGCCCGCGTACAAACTGCAGGGGCTCGGCGATCAGCCCCTGCCAACGCTCGAACAGACTCATTCACCCTCCTTGAGCACATACAGCGCCTGGGACTGGCGACGCGCCCATTGCTGACGGGCCAGCACTCCCACGGCGCCGAGGGCGATCAACAGAAGCGCACCAAACATCAGCCGCGCCTGGGGCAAGTTGTCTTCCAGCAGCCACAGGCCCATGAAGCGGGCCAGGCGCGGCTGTGCCGGGTTATTGCTGATGGCCACAGCGGCTTTGATTGCCGTCACCGAAACGCCGTCGTAACTCAGGCCGGAAATACCGTTGGCGACCAGGGTCTTGATCTGCGGGATTAGCGTATTGATGTCGGTGCCTGGGTCGTAACGCACCAATACCGAGGCCGAAGACGGCGAAATCACGCGCTTGAGCAAGTCGTTGTCCGGCAGCACCACGTGCACGCGGGCGGCGACGATGCCGTCGATCTGCGACACCGAGTGCGACAGCTCTTCGCTCAGCGCATAGATCATCTGCGCCCGCTCCTGCACCGGCGACGACACCAGGCCGTTGCCCTTGAACACCTCGCCCATGTTGGAAAAGCTCTGTTGCGGCAGGCCGGCGTTGTCGAGCAGGGTCATGGCTTCGGCAAAGCGTGACTCATCGACCACCACCTTGAGCTGGCCGTTGTCCTGGGCCTTGCGTTCCGCCGGGATGCCACCGCGCAGCAGCACCGCGACCATGGCGTTGGCGTCGCGCTCGCTGAGGTTGGTGTAGAGGTCGGTGTTGCAGGCTTGCAACAGGCTGGCGAGCAGGCCGATCAGCAGCAGGCGCAAGGCGCGGTTGGGGCTTGGCATGGCGTTATTGGCCCTTGAGCAGTGTGTTGGCGGAACCGGAAATCTGCGTCGCACCGCGCACCACCATCTGGGTTTCGATGGAGTAGTCGAACATCTTGCCCAGGGAGTGGACGATCTGGTCGACCTGTTGCTCACCGACCTTTTTCCCCGGCTCGCCTTGAGGTGAAGCGCTGGCGGTGCGGATCTCTGCCGAAGCCGGTGGCGGCGCCGACGGGTTGTTGGTGAGCAGGTCGGCGCGCTCGGAAAACGCCCGCGTGCGGTCGATGAAACTGTTCATGCGCTCCATCAGGCCCGAGCCGATCTGGTGCGGGCTGGCGCCTTCGGGCATGCCCTTGGCGGTGTTGGCCATGTGCTCGAACAGGTTCTGCGAGGCCCCGGCGGGCCCCGCGCCGGCAGACGGCGGCAGCGCCGAAGCGCCGGCGGCGAGACTGATAGTCATAGGGGTTCCTACTCTTCGTCGTCATCGGACATGGCGTCGTTCAGCAGTTCCTGCATCTTCGGCATGATGATGAACTGACCGCCGATGGTGACCGCCTGGGTGATCAGCGCATCGGTGAACTCGGGGTCATCGGCTTCGTTGGGTTTGTCGGCGGCCTTGGCGTTATCCACCGCGGCATTGAACTTGGCTTCAGGGCTGGCGCCACCAGGGGCGAGATTGCTGTCTACGGCCGTTACGGACATGGTGCTGCTCCTTTACTGGGTTGGGGTTTCGGTACTGACTTGCGCGCCACGGAACACCCGCACCCCGCGCTCGCGCGCCACCGTGGCGGCCACGACCTTGGGTTGCAGGTGATCCACATGCTGTTGCACCAGCGCCAGGTACGGCGGTGGTCCGGACACGAACACTTCATCGCCCTCGGGGCCGTTGCGCATGGACAACTGCTGGCCGAACACATCGAGGTTGCTGAGGTAGGCCTGCAACTGGTCGAGGTCCAGGGCGTTGGCCTTGAAAAGCTTGGTGCTGATTTCATCGCTGGCATTGAGGTACAGCAGGTTGCCGTCGAAGTACCAGGTGAGGCCGTTGGTGCTGCACAGGGTCTGCAGGAATTCGCCGGCAGTGGCGCCGCGAATCGTGCTGCGGGCCTTGCCGCGCACCTTGTCTGAAAGCACCAGGGGCACGTCGAGGTTGTGGCCGAATTCTTCCAGGGCGCTGCGCACATCCTGGTCCACCAGCACGTAGGCATAGGGCTGGGAGAACCACGCCGGTTCTTCGGCGGCATTGGCAAAACGGCTGCCGAACAGGCATAGGACAGCCAGCAAAAATATGCTTACATGGCGTCCGCCTTCGCCAGACGAGTTGTGACGATGTCCAAGAATTTTCTGCTCGCCAGTACCCTGTTGCTGGCGGCCTGCTCCAGCAAGCCCGCGACCGATTCCGACAAGTCGTTGCAACTGGCCAATGACCTGAGCAAGCGCGGCGACTACGCCAGTGCGGCCGCGCTGTACGAGCGTGCGGCGCAGCAACCCGGTGCCGGCATCGAGTTGTGGCTCAAGCTCGGCCAGGCCAGGCTCGACACCAAGGATGCGCTGGGCGCCGAGCGGGCTTTCCAGCAAGCCCTGGGGTTCGATGCGCACAATGCCGACGCCCTGCTCGGCCTGGGCACCGCGCAATTGCAGTCGGGCAAGACCCAGCGTGCCGTCACTGCCCTGGGCCAGGCGGTGGAGATTGGCGGGTTGCCAGTGGCCTACACCCGCCTGGGTGTGGCGCAGATCCTCAATGGCCAGGCCGCTGCGGCGCAAACCGCGTTCGCCAAGAGCCTGAGCCTCAAGCCCGACGACCTCGACAACCGCTGCAACCTGGCCCTGGCGTATGCATTGGGTGGGCAGTCGCAGCTGGCGTTGGAGACCATCGCACCGGTCGCGCAGTCGCCCCGCGCCTTGCCCCGGCATCAGCGTAATGAGTTGTTGGTGATGGTGTTGGCGGGGTATGAGCAGCGGGTGGCGGGGTTGCCGCTGGATGACATCCCTGCTGCCGAGCGGGAGCGGTTGGTGGTGGAGGCCAAGCGCATCAAGGCTATCAGTGATCCGGTGGCGCAGGCTCGGGAGTTGGGGTTGGTTGATCCGCGTTGAGCCTGTTGTCGCGAGCTCACCACAACAAGCCGGCTCGCCACAGTGGATGTGTTCAATGCGGGAGGTGTGATGTTCAAGGGTCATTGCTGGCCTCCCGCTGCGCCGGCCTTGGCTTCCTGCTGGTCCTTGCGCCGCTGCAATTGCTCGCGGTCGAAACCTTCGATGTACACCTGGGCAGCGCGGCCCACGGGCGCGGCCATCACCGGGCCGGTTGTGCGGCCTTGGGTCAGGTCTTGCTTGCGCTCGACCATTTGCATCAGGTTCAGGTTGTTCGCGCAGCCCAACGCCAGGGTCGGCTTGAAGTCTTCGCCCAGGCCGATGGTGTCCGTTGCCGGAGGCTGCTGACACTGGGTCGGCAAGCCATCCGCGCGGTACTCGGACGAGTAATACGTCGGCGCCAGGTGGGTCTGGCAACCCATCAGCGCCAGGGGCAACAGCATCAATACGCGTAAAGCAGTCATGGCAGTCCCCCTGATCAATTCATGTAGAAACCGAACGCCCCGCCGCTGCGCGGTCCGGTGGCCGCTGCGGTAGCCGGTTGTGCGTCGAGGGGCGTGGCGAGGGTGCGACCACGCACCGGCTCCACCAGGTACGGGGTGATGAGGATCACCAGTTCGGTTTCATTGCGCTGGAAGCGCTTGGAGCGGAACAGGTTGCCGAGGATCGGCAGGTCGCCCAGCAGTGGCAGTTTCTCGATGTCCTGGCTGCTTTCGCGCTGGAACAGCCCGGCAATGGCGAAGGTCTGCCCACTGCCGACCTCCACCCGCGTATCGGCGCGGCGCACGCTGAAGGACGGCACGTGGAAGTTGCCGAAATCCACAGTGCCGCCGCTGACCACGCTGCTGACTTCCGGGCGCACTTGCAAGGCGATGCGGCCGTTGGGCAGCAGGGTCGGGTTGAACAGCAACGACACGCCGAACGACTTGTATTCGATGCCCACCAGGTCACGGTTGACTGGCACCGGGATCGCCACTTCGCCACCGGCGAGGAAGCTGGCGGTCTGGCCGGTCATGGCGGTGATATTCGGTTCGGCAAGGATCTGCAACACGCCGTTGGCCTGCAACGCATCGAGCATGCCGTCGATATTCACGTTGCCTGAACCGGCACCTGCTGCTGCCAAGCCGCCTGCCGTGGCGGCGGCCAGTGGTCCGCCGGTGATCAGGCCGAAGGAGAAGGTGCCGTTGTTGAACATGGCGTTCCAGTTCACACCGTAGTGCAGCAGCTCGGAGCGCGACACCTCGGCAAAACGCACACGCAGGTTCACTTGGGCGGAGCCTGCGTATTCGGTGGTGTTGATCGCGCTCTGGAAACCTTGCCCCTGAGGGTTGAGCAAGGCATTCAGATCGGTCGCTTCCGCCACCGAACCCAGAGTGCCCTTGGCGACCAGACGGTTACCGGCGCCGCTGATCTGTGCGCCGTTGCCGGGGTGCAGCGCCTGCATCGGAGTGCTCACCGCCTGGCTGCCACTGCTCACGGCCAGGGTCAGGCTCGCCAGTTGTTTGCCGTCGCTGCCCAGGGCAATCAGGCTGGTGTTGCCCGGCGCTTTGCCGAAAATATAGATCGTGCTCGGCGACACCACTTGCAGGTCGGCCACATTCGGCTCGGCCACCAGTACTGAATCCACCGGCGCGACAAAATGCAGGATGCGCCCTTCACCGGAGGCCAGGGCAATCGAGCCCCCGGCACCGGCCGCGATTTCCTGAGCCTGGCTCACACACGCAAAAACACTCAGCAACAGCACACAAAAACGCATCATGAGGCGGACGCCAGGGGGGTGACGGAAGCCGCGGCAGGCGCGCGGCGGTTGGAGATTTCGGTGAGGCTGATGGTCACCAGCGCTTGCAGGTTGTACTCGGTGGCCAGCTCGCGGAACGACAGCACCGCCAGCTCCAGCTCACCGCGCAGTACCAGGCGGCGCAGGCTGCGACGCAGTTCCGGGTGCACCAGCAACACCGCACTGTTGACCTCGCGGGTGTTGTCACAGGCCTGGCGCAGTTGGGCGAGCAAGGCGCGGCTGACTTCTTCGGGGATCAGTTCGCGCTGCGGCTCCTGGCGGCGCAATGAGGCACGCAGTTGATCTTCCAGGCCCGGCGCCAGTACCAGCGCACCGATCACCCGGTTGCGGTCGGCGTATTGATGGCTGATCTGCCGCGCCAGCGCGGCGCGCAAGTGTTCGGCCAGGCGCCCGGCGTCGGTTTCGCGGGCGCCCCACTCAACCATGGCTTCCAGCAAAGCGCGCTGGTTGCGGATCGACACGCCCTCGCCAACCAACAGGCGCAAGGTTTCGGCCACCCGTTGCAGCGGCACCAGGCGCAAGGCCTCCTTGACCAGTTCACCGTAGGTCGCCTCGGTGCGCTCCAGCAGCAGGCGGGTTTCCTGGATGCCGAGGAAGTCGGCGGCATAGCGACGCAGGCTACGTTCCAGCACGCCGCGCAATACTTCGTCGGGCAGCAGGAAGCCGATGCCGGCGTTGCGCAGGGTGTCTTCGTGCTGGCGTTCGACCCAGTGGGCGCTGCGACCATTGAGGGGGGAATCGGCCTGCACAGTGGCGATGTCCAGCAGCTGCACATGCACCGGATCGTCCTGCACCAGGAGGCAGTTGATCGGCAATTCGCCCTCGCTCACCGGCACGCCTTCCAGGGACACACGGAAACTGCCCGGCGTGGCCTTGGCCTCCATGTAGATGCCCGGCAGCGGCATGTCCACGCCGAGTTCGGTACGCAGGTCATGGCACAGCGCTTCGACGCGCTGGCGCAGCAGTTGGCGCGGCGCGCTCTGGGACACACCGCTGCCGAGGGTCAGCAGCACACGGGTATCGGGCAGCAGGTTGTCATCCAATTCGGCCTGCACTTCGACCACCGGTTCCGGCGTCTCGACCAGCGCTTCGAGTTCTGGCTGGCGATGATGCCGGCGATACATCATGAACGCCGCACCACCAAACACCAGGGACAGCCCGAGGAACACCCAGGTCGGAAACCCTGGCAGCAGGCTCACGCCAATCATGATCAAGGCGGTCAAGCCCAGCGCACGGTAACTGGCGCCCAGTTGCTTGATGATCTCGCTGCCCAGGTCCCCCGCTTCGCCGTCGCTGTTGACGCGAGTGACCACGGTGCCCGCCGCCACGGAAATCAGCAGCGCCGGAATCTGCGCGATCAGGCCGTCACCCACGGTCAGCAACGAGTAGGTGTGCACCGCGACGCCGAAGGGCATGTCGCGCTCGATCATGCCGATCAACATGCCGCCGAGCAGGTTGACCGCAAGGATCACCAGGCCGGCGATGGCATCGCCTTTGACGAACTTCATGGCGCCGTCCATCGCGCCGAACATCTGGCTTTCACGTTCCAGCCGCGAGCGACGGCGACGGGCTTCGGCCTGATCGATGTCGCCGTTGCGCAGGTCGTTGTCGATGCTCATCTGTTTGCCGGGCATCGCATCCAGGGTGAAGCGCGCAGCCACTTCCGCCACACGCTCGGCCCCCTTGGTGATCACCACGAACTGCGCCACGGTGATGATCAGGAACACCACCATGCCCACCACCACTTGCCCGGCAATCACAAAGTCGCCGAAGGCCTTGACGATATGGCCGGCGTCGCCGTGCAGCAGGATCAAACGCGTGGTGGTGATCGACAGCGACAAGCGAAACAATGTGCTCAACAGGATCAGCGGCGGCAGCGCGGAAAATTCCACCGAATGGCCGATGTAGAACGCCACGATCAGGATCAGGATGCTCAGGGCGATGTTAAGGCCGATCAACGCATCCACCAGGTAGGTGGGCAGCGGGATGATCATCATCACGACCGCCATCAGCATGAACGCAACGATGATCACGTCGGTACGCTGCGCAGCGAGGCGCGCCAGGTTGTTCAGGCGGTTGAGTGCACTCATGCGCCAGCCCTGCGTGCGGCCAGGTAGCGTTTGAAGCATTGGCGCGCTTCGTCCTTGCGCTCGCCGTACCACAAGGCGCGGGCGCGCAGCAGCAACAGGCTGGCAGATTCGCCTTCCAGCGCCACCAGGCGGTCCAGGGCACTCAGGGCGCGGGCGGCGTCGCCGCTGTCGGTGAACGCCAGCACCAGCGAACGCAGCAACACACCGTCGTGGGGTGCGACGCTGACGGCAATCAGCAGCATCACCAGCGCGCGCTGGGACTGGCCGTTACGCCGATACAGCTCACCAATGCCCTTGAGCAGTTGCACGGCGTCGTCGTTTTCGCGGGCCATCAGGTATGGACCTCCGAGCGTTGCTGTTCGAGGTTGCGGCGCATCTCGATCTCTTCGCCGATCAGCTCGATGGCCAGTGCCTTGATGTGTGGCTCGGCGTCCAGGCCGGGCAGGATGTGTTCCATCACATGCTCCAGCAGCTCCAGCGAACGCGCGCCGCCGAACAGCAACGAGTCGACGCCAGCGGCGGCGGTGAGTGCTTCGAGGTCACTGCGCAGGGAGCGGCGGGTCTGGGTCTTGCGGGTCTTGAGCACCGCTTCGAAGGCGGTGGCCTGGCGCGCGTTGACCGGGCGAACCGCTTCGACCGGCGCACTGCGCACATCACTGGGAATCAACGGGCGGGGTTCGACTTTCATCCCAGGGCCTTAGCTTAAAAGCATGGTCACAGCGTGAAGGTGAAGCGCTCCTCGCCACGGGCGAGGATCACTTGGTTGTTTTCGATGCGTTCCAGCACCCAGTTGTCCGCCAGGGCTGCGCCGGGGTACAGGCGCTTGCCGCTGTCGTTGATCACGTAGGGCTGGGCGCCAAACCATACGGCCTGGAAGCGCACGCGCGGCGCGGCGGCATCGGCGCGGGCCGTCACACGCGGGTTGAGCACGACCTGCTGGCCGTAGCGCTGGTCAAACGCCTGCTGCAAGGCCAGCCACTGTGGCTTTTGCGACTGTTCAAAGGTGCCGGTGGCGCTGAGCTGGCCGTTGCTGTCACTGATTTTCACGGTATCCAAGCGGGCGGTTTGTAGCTGCTGCTCCAACCAGGCCTTGGCTTGCTCGCGGGACGGTTTTTTCAGCGGCGCAACCTCGTCGGCCACGACCGTTGCGGGCAACAGTGGCGCTTCGCTACGAACCGCCAGCGCCCCCGCACAGATAAACAGCAGGACGGTCGCGACAATCCAGGGGGTGATTTTGCGTGGGGCGTCCGACGGTTTTTCAGCGCCACCAGGCACAGCCAGGCTCACACCCGCCGTGCCGATCCGCAGTTGCAACGGCAATCGCGCGCGATGGCCGTTGCCGTGGGGAATACGCACATTGCCGGCGAGCAACACGTCACCGCCCAGCGCTTCGACCGCCACTTGGTCGCCTTCAAACCGCAGGCGCAGGTGCAGGCCGGCAATGCCGGGATCGGTGAGTACCAAGTCGGCCGCCAGGTCGGCGCCGAGGGTATAGACCGGCTGGTCGAGCACCAGGGAACTGCCCTGGTGCAAACCATCGGTCACGGTCAAGGTCGGTGCGCCAGTAGCGGCGACCGGCCCCAAGGAAATCAAGGCTGTCATGGTTGGGTTTGCCCCCTTGAGCATGTGCAACGGGGTCAAGCATCAGAGGGTAAACGGGCAGCGCCGGCGCCGCCCGTTTGGCGAATCAGTTCTGCGGACGCTGTTTGGTGGCGTCGAGCTCCGCTTTTTTCGCGGTGCTGATTTCGGTGATCTTGGCCGACTTCTCGATAGCCATGTTGAAGGTCGCTTCCATCTTCGCGATAGCGTCGTCGGCGCCGCCTGCTTTTACTGGTGGGACATCAGCCATGTTCATCTCCTTGCATCGATAGGGAAGTTATTCAGTTGCGCAACAGCAAGCTGAAAGTATGCAAACCGGTGAATGCCCAAAACGTCAGACAGTGAGCCTTCGAACTGCCGTCGGTTTGCATGGGTTCCATACTACTCACGATCAAAACGCCTTCGCTGTGAAAGCTTGTGAAACGTTCCGCACAGGCGCTGTGAAAGGTTTGGCTCAACCTGGCGTTGAGAAAAACTCATCCATTTAGGGTCACGGAACTTTCAGAAAAAAACCAAGACACGCTGCAGGCCCCGTTTTACGGGGACCTTTCAACGATGAGCACAACGGACGTGAGCAATAAGGCGCGATGCAAACGAGCTATGAAGCAAGGCATGGCAATTATTTTCGCGACGACTTCACATTTCTCGCTAATAGCCTTTTGCCCAACTTCCCAGATATTTCCATTTGTAACAACAGCGACTTAATCATCGCGTTTGATAGCCCCTCCCAAGCAGCCTTATTGCTGGGAGAACAACTTTCCTCCGCGCCCGTTAGTGCAACTGCACTAATAACCAAAGGACTCGTTCACGGGCCGGCTATATATAAAACTTCCAGGTGATCTATGACCGACATGAATGATTCACCCACATCGCTCCTCGACAACGACGGTTGCGCTGAGATTCACTTCGGCCCTTATCGACTGCTCCCCAAGCGCCATCAACTGCTCAAGCACGGGCAACCCGTGAACCTGGGCAGCCGCGCGCTGACACTGCTGATCGCCCTCGCCTCGCGCCCCGGCGAACTGCTGAAGAAAACCGAACTGCTCGACATTGCCTGGCCGAAACTGGTGGTGGAGGAATGCAACCTGCGCACGCAGATCAAGACCCTGCGTCGCACCCTCGGTGACGATGAAGCGTTTTACATCGCCACGGCACCCGGCCTGGGCTACCGCTTCGTGGCGCCCACCTGGTTCGAGCGGGCGCCAAAACCGGCGGTGAGAGAACCGGTGGTGCTGGGTGTGTATGGCTGCCGCCATTGTCGCGGCGCGGGGATGGTGCCGCTGTTTGCACAGATGGGTATGCAAAACAGTTGATGGCCCGAGGTTATTCCGTTGGAAAAATATGTTTTTTCCAACGGAATGTTTGCCGCAGCCCAATCGTTGTTATTCCTGAAACTGCCCAACACCCATGACCTTCAGGAACGCTTTTATGAATCGCTCTATTCTGTTCGGCCTGCTCAGTCTCTTCGCGGTCGGCTCCGCCCAGGCGGCTTCGTTGCAAGTGCCGGTCAACCTGGTAAGTGCCGATGGCGCGCCACAGCCCGTCGGTAGCATCACCATCAGTGAATCGGCCTACGGCTTGATTTTCACCCCTGATCTCAAATCCTTGCCAATGGGCGTGCACGGCTTTCATATCCATGAAAACGGCAGCTGTGAAGCGGGTGTGAAAGACGGCGTGAAAGTCGCGGCACTGGCCGCTGGCGGGCACTTCGATCCGGAGAAGACCGGCAAGCACCTGGGCCCTTACGCCGACGGCCACTTGGGTGACCTGCCGGCGCTGTACGTGAACATGGACGGCACCTCGAACAACCCGGTGCTGGCGCCCCGCTTGAAAAGCCTGGCACAGATCAAGGGCCACGCGCTGATGATTCATGCCGGTGGCGACAACCATTCCGACATGCCCAAGCCATTGGGCGGTGGCGGCGAGCGGCTGGTGTGCGGTGTGATTTAAGCCAGCGCGCTCAGGTCCAGGCGCCCATCCTTGATCGGCGGGCACCAGTAGTAACCGCCGGTCAACGGTGTGCTGATGCGGTACAGGCCATCGACAATCCCATCTTCCAGCCCGCTCATGCGGCGCAGCTGCGCTTCGAACGCATCGAAGGAATGGCCGAACGCGAGGAACATCAACCCGGCCTGGCCGTTCTCGGCCCATGGCATCGAACGGCGCACTACGAAGGCTTCCGGGGTGAAGCTTTCCTGGGCGGTGCGTTTGGTGTGGGCGGACTCGGGGGCGTCGTCGAGTTCTTCGTTGTCGCCATGGCGGCGGCCGATGATGTGGTCGCGCTCTTGCGCAGGCAAGGCGGCGAAGCCGTCGAGGTCGTGCTGCCACTGCTGGATCGCGGCAAAGCTGGCGCCGCTGTCGGTCAGGGCCGCTTCAACGGCCGCGTCGTCGTGGGGGTTCTCGGTGCCGTCTTCGTAGTCGGTGAGGTCGAAACCGGTCTTGTAGCGGAAGCCTTCGGTCATCTGCACCAGGCGGAACGCCGGGGCCAGAGCCTTTTCGAAGGCGCGGCTGCGCAACAGCAATTCACCGCGGTCCACGCCGTGCAGCCATACCCACAACGCTTGTTGGGTTGACGGGTTATGCGCGCCCGGCCCGCTGACCGTGGGGAATGTGCGCAAGCCTTCAATCCGGGCGCCCAAGGCATTCACCAGTGGTTCGCCAAAACCCACCACCGCCGCCGAATCGGTCAACTGCACCAGCGCGTCCAACGCAGCGGGTACGGCGGCCAGTGAGTCCACGGCAAAAAACAGATGGCGTGCCTGCAACGGCACCGGTGCGGCAAGAATGCCCGGCTGGTACTGACTCATGTGAACTCCTTCTGAAAAGCCGCGCAGTTTAACCGTCAGGCGCATGGCTGCGTACAAGAAAGCGCGCAAGCCTTGCCATAGAGCCTGTTGTTGGGTGACTCTCTAGTCATGTTTTGCAACTATTCCAGGGGTAGCGACATGACCACCAGCAACCTGCTCGCCCAGCTGTTTCCCGCTTCCGCCGCCGAGATTCCCGAGCCATTCCAGCTGGGGGCGCCCATTGAACAGCGTGATTACCTGGTCGATGGCCAGTTGCAGGTGTGGAATGGCCCCTTGGCCAAGGTGCAGAGCCCGGTGCAGTTTGGCGACGAACGCGTACACATCGGCAGCACGCCGCTGCTGGACGCCGACACCGCCCTCACCGCTCTGGATGCCGCCGTGCGTGCCTATGACCGTGGCCAGGGTGAATGGCCGACGATGCGCGTGGCCGAACGTATCCAGCACGTCGAAGCCTTCCTGCGCCGCATGCGTGAACAGCGCGATGCAGTCGTCAAACTGCTGATGTGGGAGATCGGCAAGAACCTCAAGGACTCGCAGAAAGAGTTCGACCGCACCTGCGACTACATCACCGACACCATCAATGCCCTCAAGGAACTCGATCGTCGCTCCAGCCGCTTCGAGTTGGAACAGGACACCCTCGGCCAGATCCGCCGCGTACCGCTGGGCGTGGCCCTGTGCATGGGGCCCTATAACTATCCGCTGAACGAGACCTTCACCACGCTGATCCCGGCGTTGATCATGGGTAACACCGTGGTGTTCAAGCCGGCCAAGCTGGGCGTGCTGCTGATCCGCCCTTTGCTGGAAGCGTTCCGCGACAGCTTCCCGGCCGGGGTGATCAACGTGATCTACGGCAGTGGCCGCGAAACCGTCAGCGCGCTGATGGCCAGCGGCAAGATCGATATCTTTGCGTTCATTGGCACCAACAAGGCCGCCAGTGACTTGAAGAAACTGCACCCCAAGCCGCATCGCCTGCGCGCAGCACTGGGCCTGGACGCGAAAAACCCCGGCATCGTGCTGCCCGAAGTGGACCTGGACAATGCCGTCAGCGAAGCCGTCACCGGTTCCCTGTCGTTCAATGGCCAGCGCTGCACCGCGTTGAAAATCCTCTTTGTGCATGAAGACGTCGTCGACCGTTTCATCGAGAAATTCAACCAGAAGCTGGCCACGCTCAAACCCGGCATGCCGTGGGAAGACGGCGTGGCGCTGACGCCATTGCCCGAAGTGGGCAAGGTGGATTACCTCAACGGCCTGGTGGCTGACGCCGCGCAACACGGTGCCAAGGTGGTGAATGCGCACGGTGCCGAGAGCCGCGGATCGTTCTTCTACCCGGCGGTGCTGTACCCGGTGAGCCCGCAGATGCGCGTGTACCACGAAGAGCAGTTCGGCCCGGTGGTACCCATCGTGCCCTACCGCGACCTGGAGACCGTGATCGACTACGTGCTGGACTCGGATTTCGGCCAACAGTTGAGCATTTTCGGCACCAACGCCGTGCAAGTCGGGCGCCTGGTGGACACCTTCGCCAACCAGGTCGGCCGGATCAATATCAACGCCCAGTGCCAGCGCGGCCCGGACACGTTCCCGTTCAACGGGCGCAAGAACTCGGCCGAGGGCACGCTGTCGGTGCATGACGCCTTGCGTGTGTTCTCGATCCGCACCTTGGTGGCGACCAAGTTCCAGGAGAGCAACAAGGCACTGGTCAGCGACATCCTGCGTAACCGCGATTCGAGTTTCCTGACCACCGACTACATTTTCTAGAGGAAGATTCGTCGTTGATTAACCTGCATCTGCCTGTGTTTGCCCGGCGCCTGTTGCGCCCCCTGCTCGACCCGTACCGCCGCTATCGCCATGCCAAGCTGATCCACGCCGTGCGCGTGTCCATCGGCTTGCTGGCGACGATCCTGCTGACCACCGGCATCAACCTGCCCCACGGTGAGTGGGCGTCGGTGACCATGCTGGTGGTGATCGGCGGGTTGCAGCACCACGGCAATATCGGCAAGAAAGCCGTGGAGCGCGCCTACGGCACCTTGATCGGCGCCAGTGTCGGCTTGCTGCTGGTGGTTCAGGAAGCCTACGTCGGCCAGCCATTGCTGACTTACCTGTTGATGTCGGTGGTGTGCGGGTTCTTTTCCTATCACGCCATCGGCAAGGGTGGGTACACCGCGCTGTTGTCGGCGATCACCGTGTTTATCGTCGCCGGCCACGGTGACAACCCGCTGTCGGATGGGTTGTGGCGCACGGTCGATATTCTGATCGGTATCGCCCTGGCCCTGGCCTTTTCCTTTGCCCTGCCGCTGTACGCCGTGTACTCCTGGCGCTACAACCTGGCCAGCGCGTTGCGCGATTGCGCCGCGATCTATAGCCGGATCATCAATGGCGAGTCCGTCACCAGCGATGAACACCTCAAGCTGCTCAATCGCCTGAATGCGGCGATGTTGCAGTTGCGCTCGCTGATGCCGTCGGTGTCCAAGGAAGTGCGCATCTCCATGACCGAACTGGACGCGATCCAGCGGCATCTGCGCATGTGCATCAGCACCTTGGAAATTCTCGGCAACACCCGGCCCGACCCACGCGATGAACAGGCGATGGCGCGCATGCAGGTGATGTTGAAGGCCGAGCATCGGCAGATCCGCGTGCAACTGGTGGGGATGGCGCGAGCGTTGAAGTCGGGGGTGACGGAGCGCTTGGAGCGGCAGAGCCATACGGGTATTGAGCCGGCACTGGATGCCCCGGTGTACAGCGCGTTGGATGGTTATCGGCTGCTGACACTGCAACTGGCACAGAACGTGGATGCGATGCGCCAGCGGTTGGCCAAGAGCGCGGGGCGCTGGAAGATCTGAATGCATCGGGCGGAACAGGACATTTCCAATGCGTTTACAGATTTCAAGAATTTCACACTTTCCCTTACAAAGTTTTCACGTTTTATTCACATCCCGGAACGTAGTGTGAAGCCTCATCCGTTACAAATGTTGCATATCAAGCCCGCCGCCCCAGCGGGCTTTTTTTTGCCTGGGATTTGAGTCAACGCGCGGCCTTGCTCGCTGGCGCGGCGGACTGCTCGCGAATCGCCCGCTGGGTATCCAGCACCTTGGCCAAGGCATGGTCCGCCTCCGGGCTTTGCTGTGGCACGCGAATCGCCGCCGACACCAACGTGATCAATTTGGCCATCACCTCGGCATCCGTGGCCGGACGGCCCAGGCTCATGGAGTTCATCAGCAGGCGCAACTCAGTACCGGCCATCACCCCGGAAATCGCCTTGAGTGCAAATTGCAGGCGCACCCCCAGTTCATTACGCGGCAGATCCGGCAGGGCCAGGGCAAAGGCTTCGAAGAACCGCTGGAACACCGGCTGGTAATGCACCTTGAGGTATTCCTGGATAAACGGCGACGTGTCGCTGTACACCCGCCCCAGGAAGCGGATAAACGAACGCCCTTCCCCACTGGCGCTGGCGGGATCGCTGCGTTCCAGGCCCATGGCCGGGGCAAACAGCACACCGAGCAGGGTGTCGCAATCCAGCGGGCCGTCGGCCTGCGCCTCGCAGCGCGCGAGCAATTCCAGGCGCTGCTCGTTGAGCGGCTCCAGGCGCTGCTTGAGCAGGGTTTGCATCAGGGAATCCTTGTCCCCGAAGTGGTAGTTCACCGCCGCCAGGTTCACCTGGGCACGCTCGGTAATCTGCCGAAGCAGAACGGCGTCGTAGCCATACTTGATGAAGAGAGCCTCTGTCGCATCCAGCAATCGAGTCTTGGTGATGTTTGGAGCGCTGACTTTCTTCGCGACCATAGAAGTTCCACGTAGGAAATATTGTTTAAAAAAATAATTTGATTTTTTATACCGGGGCCCTCGTTCGAAAGCAAGTAGTGACACACCGCCATATGATCGAAAGCCTTGGCCGACGGGCCCGTCGGCGACAGGCAAGCGGGTTTTCCCCAACCTCCCGACCGCTTTGAGTAGGCCTTTTCCCAAGCTGAAACCGCTCTACATCGACGGCTGGCGAAGCGGCTGGAAGGCGGTTAGTATTCAAACAATATTTTAAAAACAAGAAACAAAAACCGGTCCATGACGCACCCTGACGCGCCCCGAACTTGTTACAAGGCTTTACGGGGACTCTGACGACGGCGTCGAGACTGAAGGCGTATTCATGACAGATACTCCCGCGCACCCAGGCTTGATCTCCCTGCAAGGCATCGGCAAACGCTATCAGCTGGCCGGGCAGCACCTGTCCATTCTCAATGATGTGTGCCTGTCCATCGCCCGTGGTGACAGTTGCGGCATCCTCGGGGCCTCCGGCTCCGGCAAAAGTACCCTGCTCAATATCCTCGGCCTGCTGGACCTGCCCAACTGCGGCCAGTACCACTTCGCCGGCCACGATATCTTCAACGCCACGCCCGATGAACTGGCGGCGATCCGCAACCAGCAGATCGGTTTTGTGTTCCAGAGCTTCAACCTGTTGCCACGCCTCAGCGCCCTGGACAATGTCGCCCTGCCCCTGAGTTATCGCGGCGTGTCGCGCCATGAATCGGTGGAACAAGCCCTGCGTATGCTTGAACAGGTCGGCCTGGCCGACCGCGCTCACCATCGCCCCGCCGACCTGTCCGGCGGCCAGCGCCAACGCGTCGCCATTGCCCGGGCGTTGGTGGGCAAGCCCTCGGTGATCCTGGCCGACGAACCCACCGGCAACCTCGACAGCACCACCGCCCAGGACATCATGGACCTGCTGCTGGCGCTGAACCGCGAGCAACAGGTCACCCTGATCATCGTCACCCACGACCCCCACATCGCCGAGCGCCTGGACCGCAAGATCCTGGTGCGCAATGGCGTGGTGCACGAGGCCGGGCGCCCATGACGCAGCGGGTAAGGAGCAGCCTGTGGGTCGAACAAAGCCTCAGCCAACTGCTGCATGAAGCCTTCGTTAGCTTGCGCACCCTGGGCAAGCGCTCGATCCTGGCCCTGCTGGGTATCGTGATCGGCAGCTCGTCGGTGGTGGCATTGATCAATATCGGCAATAACGCAGCGGTAGATGCCGCGATGATTTTCAAGGACATGGGCACCGACACCCTGATCGCGCAGTTCCCCCCCAAGGGCTCCAGCACGGTGCCGATGCCCGCGCGCCTTGACCTCGACGCCGTACGCCAGACAGTGCCAGGCATCGACCATATCGGCGCCCTCACGTTGTTCAGCGGGCCCGTGGTGTTTCATGGTCGTACCGTCAACGCCAACTTCGTCGGCAGCACGCCGGACATCAAGGACGCGATGCGCCTGGCGGTGCAGCAGGGGCGCTTCCTCTCGGGCTTTGATGCCAATGAAACCTACGGCGTGATCGGTGACCAAGTGGCCCAGTCACTGAGTGCGCCGGGCGATCCCCTGCAATTGGGCGATCGCGTGCGCATCAACGATTACCTGTTCCTGATCGTCGGCATCCTGCGCAACCAGCCACGAGCGATGCTGATGCCGGTGCAAGCCAACGATTCGCTGTTCATTCCCGCCGAAGGCATGCGCCGCATCTATGCAACCCCGCAGATTGGCAACGTGATCATCCGCGCCGCGCCCGGCCAGGACATGGAACGTATCGCCCAGGACGCGGCCGCCGCGTTGAGACCCCGACTTCCCGACCACGATGTGGACATCCAGGTGCCCCAGCAAATGATCGACGGCATGACCCGGCAAAGCCGCACCTTCGCTTACCTGCTGCTGGCCCTGGGCGCGATCTCGCTGGTGGGCGGTGGCGTGGGGGTGATGAACGTGATGCTGATGAACGTCTCGGAGCGCCGCCGCGAGATCGGCATCCGCATGGCCCTGGGTGCGCGCCAGCGGGATATCCGCAACCTGTTCCTGCTCGAAGCCGTGACCCTCACTGCCGTCGGCGCGCTTTGCGGCGCGGTACTGGGCATGACTGCCGCCTGGCTGTATGCCTGGCTGTCGGGCTGGGAGTTTGCCTTGGCGGTCGCCGCCTTGCCGCTGGGGGTGGGCAGTACTTTGCTGGTGGGGTTGTTCTTCGGCATTTACCCGGCGGTCTCGGCCTCACGCTTGCAGCCGGTGGAGGCCCTGCGCGATGAATAAATGGCTCTGGCTGCTCGCATTCGCCAGCCTGCCCGGCATGGCCGCCGACGTGGTGATCAAGCCATCGGCACCCAGTACCACCCGCAGCGGCTATGACCGCAGCGTCTCGTTGAATGCCCAGGTCACCACCCTGACCCTGGGCGATGCGGTGTACCTGGGCCTGCGCAACAACCCGGCGATCCGCAGCGCCTACCTGCAACGGGTGGCGCAGAAGTTCGACCTGCGCGTGGCCGAAGATGTGTTCAACCCCAAGCTCACCCTCAACAGTTATTACCGCACCAACCGTGGCTCCGCCGACAACACACGCAATGCCAACCTCGCGCCGGCCACCAGCCTGCTCAGCGAATACGGCACGCGCCTGAGCATGGCCTGGACTCAACAACTGAACACCGCCGACCGCGCCGGCCGTTACCGCAGCGACGGCCTGGACCTGGCAATTATCCAGCCGCTGCTGCGCGGCGCCGGCTGGGACGCCACCACGGCGCCGCTGCGTCTGTCGCGCCTGTCGGAACAGGCCAACCGCCTGAACCTCAAGGCCACCGTGGCGCAGACCATCAGCCAGATCATCGCCACCTACCGCGAACTGCTGCGCGCCCAGGAGCAACTGAGCATCGTGCAGGACGCCCTCAAGCGCTCCGGCACCTTGCTGGAAGTGAACAAGGCGCTGATCAATGCCGGGCGTATGGCGGAGTTCGAAATCGTGCAGACCGAAGCCGATATCGCCACCCAGCAACTGGGCGTGGAAGAAGCGCAGAACCAGCTGGACACCAGCCGCCTGGCCCTGCTGCGTCTGCTGGCGCTGGACCTGTCGACGCCAATTCGCGCCACCGAGGCCCTGGAGGCCCAGCCCGTGCAGATCGACAAGCGCCAGGCCTTCAACCTCGCGCAGACCCAGCAGCCGGAATACCTTGCCGCGTTACTCGGCAGCCAACAGGCCGACCTCAACCTGGTGATCGCCAAGGATTCCGGGCGCTGGCAGGTGGACCTGGTGGCCGGTGCCAACCAGATACGGGCCAACACCGACAACGACGCCGGTCGTTCCAATAACCGAACCTGGGATAGCTACGCTGGGGTGCAGGTGCAAATCCCCATCGGCGATATCAGCACACGCCAGGCTGAAGTACGTGCGCGGGTGAATGTGGAGGATCAGGAGATCCGTATCACCGATGCGCGCCAGGAGCTGGAGCGCAGCGTCAACAATGTGGTGCGCGACCTCGGCACCCGCTGGCGACAATATGAAATCTCCCAGCGCGCCGTCGAGCTGTCGCGGCGCAAGATCGACATCGAACGGGAAAAACTCAGCGCCGGACGCTCCACCAACTTCCAGGTGCTGAGTTTCGAGACCGACCTGCGCAACGCCGAAAACGCAAGGCTCAATGCGCTGATCGCTTATTTGAACGCCCAGACCCAGCTCGACTTGACCCTGGGCATGACGCTGGAAAGTTGGGAAATCGCCCTCAATGACTACTAATCAGAAACGCCTGCTGGGTGCTGTAATTATCCTGTTGCTGGGCGGCGTGGGCCTGGCCTTGCGCAGCCCGGCCTCCGATCCGGCCGGCAGCGGCGAACAGTGGCAAGCCGTCCAGCCCGACGCGCTAGTGCACCAGATCGGCCTGGTGGGCAAGATCGAGCCCGACACCACCATCACCCTCACCGCACCATTCGACGGCAACGTGCAAGCCAACCTGGTGGAGCAAGGCCAGCGGGTCGAGGCCGGCCAGGTGCTGCTGCGCATGGACCCGGCCACCCTGGAAGTGCAACTGCGCGACGCCCTCTCCGCCCAACTCAAGGCCCGGCGTACCGTGCAGGAAATGCAGGACTGGGACAACGGCCCCACCGTCAGCCGTGCGCGCCGCAGCTTGCGCACCGCCGAAATGACCGCCGGCAATACCCAGCGCAAACTCACCGAGAGCGAAAACCTGTTTCAGCGCGGCATCATCCCGCGTAACGAACTGGACGACCTCAGGCAACAGACCCAACAGCAACAGCTGGACCTCGCCTCCGCCCGCAGCGAACTGCAACAGGCCGTCAATCAGGGCAAGGGCGAGTACCGCCAGATCGCCGACATGGAACTGACCAACGCCACGGTGAGATACGACGCCTTGCACAAACTGCTTGAAGGCAAAGAAGTCAAGGCGCCGTTCTCCGGCATCGTGGTGCCGCCGCCGGGCAATAATTCGACTCAGGCTGGCGGCAGCAACACGGCTCCAGTGCAGGCCGGCAGCAAGGTCAGCCAGGGTCAGGTGCTGTTTGGCCTGGCGAACATCGAACGGCTTAAAATCGTCGCCAAGGTCTCGGAACTCGACATCAACCAATTGCATCAAGGCCAGGCCGTGGAAGTGCTGGGCGATGGGTTTGACGGCGAGCGGCTGAGCGGCTCGGTGAGCGTGGTGAGCGGCTTGGCGATTGCCAATGACAGCCAGGGCAGTGCGCAGTTTCCAGTGACCTTGTCGATCCCCAAGCTTACGTCGCAGCAGTTGCAACGGGTGCGACTGGGCATGAGTGCGCGCTTGACCATCGTGACCTACAACAACGCGCAGGCGATGGTGATTCCAAGCCAGGCGATTGGGCCGGATATGACGGTGGAATACCGCGAGGCGATGGATAAGCCGGTGGAGCGGGTGAAGGTGACGACCGGGCAATCGACGGCGCAGGGGGTTGAGGTGTTTGGGCTGAAACCGGGACTTGTGAAAACCTCAAGATAAATGAAGATTCAAATGTGTGAGCGGGCTTGCTGTGGCGAGGGAGCTTGCTCCCGTTGACTGCGCAGCAGTCTCCGGCTTTTTAGGGGCGCTACGCACCCCAGCGCAAGCAAGCTTGCTAGCCACAGCAAGCCCGCTCCCACATTCAGATTTGTGTCAGCTTTGCGGCCAAGGCCTTCGCTTGCAGCGCCACATCCGTCACCGCTGTGCTTTCCCACCACATCCCCCGCAACGGCGGTCCCATGGCGAACAACCGAGGGCTGACCTGCCCCAGGGCATCCACCACTGCCCCCGAAACATCCGCCGCAATCCCCAACGCCAACGGCCCAGGCTGGATCAGCCCACGCTTGAGCAATTGCCGGGGCAACGGCCGGGCCACACGGCGCCAGTCGTATTCGATACCGCTGGAGTTGATCAGCGCCGCGCCGCAAACCTGCTGCAACGCCTGCTCACCCCGGTAGCGCACACCAATGGTCACGCCCTCGACCGAAGGCTCCAGGCCTTTGAACGACGCCGCTCGAATCCGCAACCGCCCCTCATCATGTAAGCGTGCCACCAACTGCGCACTCAACGGCGGCGAACGGTGGTGATGGCTTTCCCACCACGGCCGCACATGGCGCACGAACTGGCGTTTTTCGCGCTCACTGGCCTGGCTCCACAGCCGGCCGATATGCGCACGCACCGTGTCCAGCGGCGCCTGCCAATCGATGCCCTGTGCTTGCGCCAGAGCGCATTGCCGACGCACCTCGCGCAGCAATTGCCGAGGGCTGCGCAGGCGCTGATCTTCGCCAAGGAAATCCACCCAGCTCGGCGGCTGCCGACGCACATGGGGCAACAGGCCGTGGCGCGAGAAAACCTCGATGGGCCCACGATGCCCGGCCTGTTCCAGGGACACCACCGCATCAACCATGGTCAGCCCGGAACCGATGATCAGCACCGGCGCCTGCGGGTCAATCGCGGTCATGGCTTGCACATCCCAGGGATCCACCGCCGCTGCGTTCAACCCGCTGGACTCGGTCTGCGGTGTGCGCGCCGCCGGGAACATGCCGGTGGCCAATACCGCAACACCGCCGCGCAATTGCTGGCCGTCATCCAGGGTGAGCAGTGCTGAACCTTGGTCGACCTGCAGGTCGACCCCTTCAGCACGTACATGCTCGACGCTGGAGGCAGACTGCGCCTTCGCCTCGGCCAAGCGTTGCTGGGCATACAAACCGAAAATCCCGCGCGGCGGGAACAATTCGCTGATCGGCACAGGCTGCTGACGCGACTCCGGCCAGCCGCCCGCACCGATGTACTCGGTGAGCCATCGAGTCAGATCGTCGGCATTGTCCGGGTCGACACTCATGCGCGCCGCATTGCCGTTCAGGGTGTGGCCCAGTTCGACAGCGCTATAGGCCTCGCCCCGGCCGAGTTCGGCACGCGGCTCGATCACCAGGATCCGGCGCCGACCCGGCAGGCGCAGCAGTTGCACGGCCAGCATCGTGCCGCTCAGGCCGCCGCCGATGATCAGTACATCAGCGTTGCGGATGGATTCAGTCATGCAGAGTCGCCCTTACTGTTTGCCCAGGTAAATGTCATGCAAGTCACCCCGCGCCAACAACTCAGCGGCGCGGCCACTCAAGGCCACGCGGCCAGTATCCAATACGTAGCCGTGGGACGCATAGCTCAGTGCGACATTGATGTTCTGCTCGGCGATCAGGAAGCTCACCTGCTGCTCACGGTTGAGTTGCGCGATGATCTCGAAAATCTCCTGCACGATCATAGGCGCCAAACCCATGGACGGCTCGTCGAGCAGTACCAAAGTAGGACGGGTCATCAACGCCCGGCCGATGGCGACCATCTGTTGCTCGCCGCCCGAGGTGAGCCCGGCGCGGGTGTGGCGCTTGGTCTTGAGCCTTGGGAACCAGGCGTAGAGGCGCTCCAGGTCCTGTTCCATGTCCTTGCGGCTCAAACGCCGCACGAAGCCGTCGCTGCGCAGGTTGTCTTCGACCGTGAGTTGGCCGAACACATGACGACCTTCCAGCACGTGGACCATACCCTGGCGCACGCGCTGGCTGGGATCGACACCGGCCAGATCCAGGCCCGCGTATTCGATCACGCCCCGGCTGACCTCGGCCCGCTCGGCGCGTACCAACCCCGAGATCGCCTTGAGCGTGGTGCTCTTGCCGGCGCCATTGGCACCGAGCAAGGCGACGATGGCGCCCTTGGGCACGCTCAGCGACACCCCGGCCACCGCGAGGATCGCGCCGTCGTAGATCACTTCGATGTCGTTGACCGTCAACAGTGACGGGCTGGCGGATTCAGCGGCGGGCTGGCTCATGCTTTATTCATCCCCGGTGCAGGTGCGCGGTGTCAGGCCTTTTTCCTTGGCGAAGGCGGCGGATTTTTCATCGATCAAGGGACGCAGCAGCGCGCGGTCGGCGGCGATCCACTCGCTGATCAGCGTCCAGTTGGCGCCGTCCCACTGCTGCACCCGCGCCGAGCCGCCACCTTCGTGGTCACGGCACGACAGCTTGAGGTTCTGCATCAGGCCCAGGTAGCCCATGTCCTTCAAGCGGGCGTCGTCAATGTTCAGGTGTTCCAGGCCCCAGCGACCCTCTTCGCCATTCAGCGGACGCTTGCCGAACTTGGCCTGGCCGGTGCGGATCGCTTCCACCGCCACGGCGGCGTTCACCAGGCCGGAGTTGTAGTAGACGCTGCCGAAGTTTTTCAGGTCCTTGAGGTCGCTGTGGCCCTTGTCGAGGATGGATTGCTTGAGGCGCTTGTGGATCTCGAAGTCGGCACCCGCCGGGTACGGCGTGAGCGCCAGGTAGCCCTTGGCGGCGGCACCTGCGGGTAACACGTCTTCGCTGGAACTGGCCCAGATGTCGCCGATGATATGGTCCACCGGGAAGCCGAAGCGCGCGGCGGTCTTCACCGCGACCGGGGTCGATACGCCCCAGGTGCGCAGGAACACCCAGTCCGGGTTGGCTTGGCGCACCTGGCGCCATTGCGCGGACTGTTCGTTGCCGGGATCGGCCACTGGGATCTGGATGTTTTCAAAGCCGTACTTTTCCGCCAGCAATTTCAACGGGCCGAGGGTTTCGCGACCATAGGCCGAGTCGTGGTAGACCGTGGCGATCTTCTTGCCCTTGAGCTTATCGAAACCACCTTCGCGCTGGGCGATGTAGTTCACCAGGGTCGAGGCCTCACTGTAGAAGGTCAGCATCACCGGGAAGTTGTAGGGGAACACGGTGCCGTCGGTGGCTTCGGTGCGGCCGTAGCCGAGGGTGATCAGCGGGATCTTGTCCACTTCCGCGCGCTCGCTCAGGGCATACGCCGCCGGTGCGCCGTTGGGCTGGTACACCGCGACCGGCGCGCCATCCAGGCCATTCTTGAAGCGCTCGTAGCACTCGATGCCCTTCTCCGCCGTCCATTCGGTCTCGCATTCCTGCCACACCAATTTAACGCCATTGATGCCGCCTTCGACCTCGTTGATATAACGCAAGTAGTCGATCATCCCGGCCCACACCTGCACGCCGCTGGAGGCATAGGCGCCGACGCGGTAGGTGGCCAGGGGAATGAATTGCTGGTCCGGCGAGGCCATCGCCTGGGGAACAGCACCAGCCAGGGCGGCCAGCGCAAACGCAGCGCCGGCCAGGGAACGTTTCAAGGATGCACGCATGGGAATTCTCTTGAGGGAATGTTAGAAACGCAGCGGCCACTGCCGCACATGGTCACGCAGGTTGTGCAACAGGCGAATCAAGCCCTCGGGTTCCTTGATCAGGAACACGATGATCAACACGCCAAAGATGATTTTCTGCAGGTTCTGCAACTGCCCCGCATCCACCGAACCGCCAAACAGCGCCTGCCCTGCGTGGCTGAGGAAAATCGGCAACAAACTGATGAAAGCCGCGCCGACAAAGTTGCCGGCGATGCTGCCCATGCCACCGATAATGATGATGAACAGGATCTGGAATGAACGATTGATATCGAAGCTGCTGGCGCTGGCCGTGCCCAGGTAGGCAAAGGCCCACAGCGCGCCGGCGATGCCGAGGTAAAACGAGCTGACTGCAAACGCCAGGCGCTTGTAGCGCACCACTGGGATGCCGACCACGGCGGCGGCGGTGTCCATGTCGCGGATCGCCATCCAGTTGCGCCCGACCTGGCTGCGCACCAGGTTGATCGCGGTCCAGGTCAGCAGCAGCACCGTGACCAACGTCAGCAGGTAACGGCCCAGCGGCGTGTTGAGGTCGTGGCCGAACAGCGCAAGCTTCGGCGCGGAAATGGTCCCGGACGAGCCGTAGTTGTAGAACCAGGGGAATTTGACGAACAGCCACTCCAGGAAAAACTGCGCGGCCAGGGTGGTGACCATCAGGTAGAAGCCCTTGATCCGCGAGCTGGGCAGGCCGAACAACAGGCCAACCAACGCGCTGATAATCCCGCCGCCGAGCAGCGCCACCGGCAAGCCCAGTTCCGGCAGGCGCAGCAAAAAACCGTAGGTGGCGAACGCGCCGACGGCCATGAAGCCGGCAGCGCCCACCGAGGTTTGCCCGGTATAGCCGGTGAGCAGGTTCAAGCCCAACCCAGCCAATGACAGCACTAAAAAAGGAATCAGGATCGCATTGAGCCAATAGTCATTGCCCCACAGCGGCACCACGACAAAGGCCAGCGCCAACAGGCCAATCAGGCCCCAGGAAATGCGCCGCTGGATCAGCAGCAACGGCGCGGTGTGTTGAGCAGCAGGGATCGACATGGTTTCAGACTCGCTCGATGGCGCGCTCGCCAAACAGGCCGGCGGGACGGATATACAGGAAGGCCAGGGCCAGTACGTAGGCGAACCACGGCGTGATGCCGCCGCCGATCAAGGGGCCGATGTACACCTCGGCCAGGTTCTCCGCCGCGCCGACGATCAACCCGCCGACAATCGCCCCGCCAATCGAGGTAAAACCGCCGATGATCAACACCGGCAAGGCCTTGAGCACCACCAGCGACAACGAAAACTGCACCCCTTGGCGCGCGCCCCACAGCAGCCCGGCCACCAGCCCGACAATCCCGGCTACCGCCCAGACGATCTGCCAGATACGGTTGAGGTTGATGCCGATGGACAGCGCCGCTGTGGTGTCATCCGCTACCGCGCGCAGCGACACGCCGATGCGGGTCTTGTTGAACAGCAACGCCAGCACGGTCACCAGCACCACCGCAGCGGCCGCGGCGATCAGGTCGAATTGGCTGAGCATCAGCGGGCCGATGAACAGCGGCACGTCGTCGATGCCCAGGTCGAGGGCGCGCACTTGCGAGCCCATCAAACCCTGGGCCAGGCCTTCGATAATGAACGACAGGCCCAAGGTGGCCATGAACAGGGTGATCTGCGAACGGTTTACCAGCGGCCGCAACACCAGGCGCTCGATGAGTAAGGCGCCGATGATCATCACGATCACGGTCAAGAGCAGCGCCACGGCAAACGGCACGCCTTGATCATGCAGGCTGACAAAGGTCAGCGCGGCAAACAGCAGCATCGAGCCCTGGGCAAAATTGAACACACCGCTGGCTTTGTAGATCAGCACGAAACCGATGGCGACCAGCGAATACATGGTGCCGGCGAGCAGACCGCCGAGCAGGGTTTCAAAGAAAAACGTCATCAGTGCACCACTCCCAGGTAGGCCGCGATCACCTCGGGATTGGCCTGCACTTCGGCGGGCGTGCCGTCGCCGACCTTGCGCCCGTAATCGAGCACCACCACGTGGTCGGACAGCCCCATGACCACGCCCATGTCGTGTTCGATCAACACCACGGTGGTGCCAAGGTCGCGGTTCACGTCGGCGACGAAGCGCGCCATTTCCTGTTTTTCCTCGGCGTTCATGCCCGCCATGGGTTCGTCGAGCAGCAACAGGCTGGGCCCGGCGATCAAGGCGCGGCCTAGCTCAACGCGCTTTTGCAGGCCGTAAGAGAGGTTGCCCACCAGCACATCACGTTGAGCTTGCAACTCAAGAAATTCGAGAATGCCCTGGGCGCGCAGGCGGAACGCTTCGGCTTCTCGGCGTGCGCGGGGTAAGCCCAGGGCTTGTTCAATAAAGCTGCTGCGCAGGTGCCGCGACAGGCCGGTAAGGATGTTGTCGAGCACGCTCATCTTCTTGAACAGCGCGTTGTTCTGGAAGGTGCGACCAATGCCCCGGCGCGCGGCGCCCAACGGGTCAATGCGGTGGAAGTGCTGGTCTTCGAAGACGATCTCGCCGGCATCGAAGCGATACACGCCATTGAGTACGTTGAGCAACGAACTTTTGCCTGCACCGTTAGGGCCGATCAGCGCGCAGATCTCGCCGCGCGCCACCTCGAAGGACAAGGCATTGATCGCCTTGACCCCCTTGAACGACAGCGAGATATCCCGCACCTGGAGAATGGCTTGGCTCATGCGATGTCCCGTTTGAATTCCGCCAGCCACACCGGCGAAGGGGTGGATTTGAGGGGTTGCCAGATATAGGCCAGGCGCTGGAAGCCGAGCAGCTTGCGCACACGGTTTTTCAACAGGCGGCGCAGGCCGCTTTGCGGGTGGGTGATGGCCCAGTCGCACAGGCGTCGGCGCCAGGTGCCATGGGGTGCCAGGCGGCTTTCGATTTCGTCGGCCAGGTGCTGCAAACGTGCGGGCGATAACAGCAGGCCGGTGGGCGCCACTTCACTGCGATCACGCCGGGCTGAGGCTGGGCTTTCCGGGAAGGCCAGGCCATGGCCGCTGTTCAGCCATTGCTCCAGCACGACCGCCAGGCCGCCCTGCCAGTGCGTGCCCTCTTCGCTCCACAATGCGGTTTCGCCGCTGGGTTGCCACCAGCGGGCGAGGTGTTGAGCCGGGTCAACCGGACCCAGCAATTGGGCGAAGTCCAGCAGGTTGGCCGATTGCCAATGCCGCACTTGCTGGCGGTCCTGGGTGTAAGAGTGGGTGGGACGGATGCGCCACAGCTGTTGTTGCAACGCGTCGACCACAAGGTCGTCAGCCAGGGTCAGGACTTGCCCGCCGATGGAATGAGCCGCCAGTGCCAACAGCAACAGGTTCGGCTCGAACGCCCCGCTGAGGGCCAAGCGCGATTGCGCGTCAAAGCCCTGCTGGCGCAAGCCATCGGCCAGGCGTTCCACATCCCGCAAGGTGTCGATCCAGCGCCACGCATGCCACTGACCCTGGCGTTTGTGGCGCAAGGCGGTGTGCAGCGGCGTGATCTGTGCCCAGTGGTGCAGTTGTTCCAATGCCTTGGGCAGGTTGCCGAGCAGTTCGGCGGGCCATTCCGGGGCCAGCGGACGTTTGAGTTCGTGCACGCTCATAGGGAGGTTCTCCTATTCAGGTTGTGTGCGTGCGGTGGTCCGCTGGCGGGGTGATCAGTTAGATTGCGTTGGCCTTGAGGTCGCGGTAACCGGCGCCGGGGTGATTGGCGCCCAACCGCGCACCGTCACCCAACAACTTCTCGCGCAGCGTTCCCTGGGCATATTCGGTCTTGTACACCCCGCGCTTCTGCAACTCCGGCACCAGCAGGTCCACGGCGTCGATGAAGGTTTCGTGGGTCAGCGCATAGGCCAGGTTGAAGCCGTCTACATCGGTTTCCTCGACCCACTCCTGCAACAGGTCCGCCACGGTTTCCGGGCCGCCGACAAACAGCGGGCCAAAGCCGCCGATGCCGACCCAATCGGCCAGCTCGTTGGGCGTCCAGACCTTGTTCGGGTCGGCAGTGGAGAAGGCTTCCACCGCCGATTGGATAGCGTTGGTGTGCACATGCTTGAGGGGTTCGTCGGGTTTGAATTGGCTGAAGTCGATGCCGGTCCAGCCGGAGATCAACGCCATCGCGCCTTCATAGCTGACGTAGGATTTGTACTCGTCGAACTTGGCCTTGGCCTTGGCATCGGTCTCACCGACGATCACGGTCTGCAGGTTGAAGATCAGGATTTTCTTCGGATCACGCCCCGCCTCGGCGGCACGCCGGCGGATGTCGGCGACGGTCTTTTTCAGCAGCACCTTGGACGGTGCGGCGACGAACACACACTCGGCCTGCTCGGCGGCGAACTGTTTACCTCGGCTGGACGCGCCGGCCTGGTACAGCACCGGCGTACGTTGCGGCGAGGGTTCACACAGGTGAATACCGGGCACCTGGAAGTGTTTGCCGACATGGCGGATCTCATGGATCTTGCTCGGGTCACTGAAAATCCGGCGCTCGCGGTCACGCAACACGGCGCCCTCCTCCCAGCTGCCTTCCCAGAGTTTGTAGCAAACCTCTAGGTATTCCTCGGCGTAGTCGTAGCGCGCATCGTGTTCGGTCTGGGCTTTCTGGCCGAGGTTCTTGGCGCCACTTTCCAGGTAGGAGGTGACGATATTCCAGCCGATGCGGCCCTTGGTCAGGTGGTCCAGGGTGGAGAGACGGCGGGCGAACGGGTAGGGATGCTCAAAGGACAACGAAGCGGTGAGGCCAAAACCCAGATGCTCGGTGACCAAGGCCATCGGCGCGATCAGCGACAACGGATCATTGACCGGCACCTGCGCCGCCTGGCGAATCGCCGCGTCGCCGTTGCCGTTGTACACGTCATAAATGCCCAGCACGTCGGCGATAAACAGGCCGTCGAACTTGCCGCGTTCAAGGATCTTGGCGAGGTCGGTCCAATACTCCAGGTCCTTGTACTGCCACGAACGGTCACGCGGGTGCGCCCACAGGCCGGGCGATTGGTGGCCGACACAGTTCATGTCGAAGGCATTCAAGCGTATTTCACGGGACATCAAAGCACTCCGTTGAGGTGGTAGTTGCCGACAACCTGGTATTTCCAGCGCAGCGGGTCGTCAAGGGTCGACGGCAGTGCGGTGCGTTGGCCGGTCAGTTCGAATTCGGCGTTGCTCGCGGCAATCAAGGCTTCGGCGGCGGCGATCTGCGCTTCGGTGGCGGCCACCGGGCTTGGGTGGGTTTCAGCGCGTTCCAGCAAGGCGGCGGCCACGTCAACGCGGATCTGCAGATCGCCGAAGCGGCTGATCACATAGGGGTCCTCGCTTGTCTCGACATGGCGGCGGGTGCTGTCCAACAGTTGGCGCGCAAGGCTCAGTGCGGTCATGGTTAATCCTCAGTTCCAGGCGTGCCGCGCGGGCTTCACGCCGTTGAGCACGAAATTGCCGATCAGGTGGTACTTCCAGCGCGCCGGGTCGTGCAGGGTGTGGGTGCGTGCGTTGCGCCAGAAGCGGTCGAGGTTGTGTTTGCCGGTGACCGACCGGGTGCCAGCCAGTTCGAAGAGCTTGCTGCTGGCGAGCAAGGCGGTTTCGGCCGACAGCACTTTGGCCTGGGCAACCACCAAGGAGGCCTGGGCCACGCTGTCTTCACTTGGCTCGGCGAGGGCACGGTCCACCGCCAGGCCGGCCTTGGCGAGGATGGCTTCGGTGCCGTGCACGCGCCACTCCAGGTCGCCGATGGCGGCGATGGTGAACGGGTCCTGCCAGCCGTGATCCTGCTGGCTGTCGATCCAGGGCCGCGCCTGGCGTGCATAGATCTTGGCCTGTTCAAGGGCGCCCAGGGCGATGCCGGTATCGACGGCTGCCTGGATGATCTGTGAAATCGGGCCGTTGGCGGTGGGTTGGTCGAAGGCCTGGTGGGCGGGGATCACCGCGCTGAGAGGCACGGTTACGCCGTCAAGGGTCACGCCGCCGCTGGCGGTGGTGCGCTGGCCGAAGCCGTCCCAGCTGTCGATCACACTCAGGCCTTGGGCATCGCGCTCGATAAAGGCGATGAAAGCCTGGTCCTTTTCGTTGTTGCCGACGGTGGGCACTATATGGGCGAACAACGCGCCGGTGCAGTAGAACTTCTCGCCGTTGATTTGCGCGGTGTCGCCGTGGAAACGGATCTGCGTGTCGAAGGTGCCGGCGTTCTTGCTCTTGGCTTCGGAGAAGGCATTGCCGAAGCGATAGCCGGCGAGGACCTTGCCGAAGTAGTAGCGCTTTTGTTCCTCGGTCGCGGTTTGCAACAGGATGTCCACCACGCCCAGGTGGTTCTGCGGGATCTGCCCGAGGGACGGATCAGCAGCAGAGATCAACTTGATGACCTCGGCCACGGTCACATACGACACCTCGGCACCGCCGTAAACCTTGGGAATGGTGATGCCCCACAAGCCGCTCGCGGAAAATTCGTCGAGTTCGGCAATGGGCAGGCGACGCTCACGGTCGCGCTCGCTGGCGTCGACCGCGAACCGTGCAGCCAGGCGCGTGGCGACCTCGATGGCTTCCGCGTCCGAGCGGATGATATGGGCAGGGTGTTGAGGGTGGGCTGACATGGGCCGACTCCAGGCTCCGAGGGGATACTGGAGTGATTGCAGGAGTCGTGCCTGAATGTAATCGCCAATAAAATCAGCGATTTGCTGGTCATTCAGCGCAACATGGCGCGTTTCAAAGCAGCAAAGTGTCCATCCACTGTTGCCGGGCGAACAGTTAGATCACCACGTTGCGCACAAACCGCACAGGCACATCGCCGTCATTGCGATAGCCATGCACGTGGCGGCTGGCGAACATGTAAAACTCGCCGGCGGCGACGTGTTTTTCTTCCTCGCCCACCAGCAGGGTGAGGCAGCCTTCGAACACGAACAGTTGCACGCTCCAGCCTTCCGGGTCGGGATCGGGGCTGTAGCGGTCACCCGGCTCCAATTGCATCTCCCACAACTCGACTTCACGCCGCGCCGTGGCCTTGGCCAGCAACACCGCCTTGCTGCCGGGGATTTCACCGGCCCAGGCCAGCTCATTGATGCGGCTGTGGTCGGGGGCATCCGGCGCCTGGATCAGGTCGCTGAAGGCCACGTCCAACGCTTCGGCCACACGGTCGAGGGTGGACAGGCTGACGTTCTTCTCCCCCGCCTCGATGGCCACCAACATGCGCCGGCTGACCCCGGATTTTTCCGAAAGCGCGGTCTGGCTCAGGTCGGCGGCATGGCGCAGGCGACGCACGTTCTGGCTGACGTGCTGCAGGACCGAGGCCCGGTGTGGATTTTCTTTGTGCACTATATTGCTCAATGGGTGGGTGTGCGCAGTATACTGCCCAGCGTGCGGCGCATTGTGCGGTCCGTGCCCTTCCCTTGCAAGACCGAGCCGCCATGACCACCGCGAACGCCTCCCCTCGTTTCAACCGTTTCAGCAAAGCCGAATGCATCCTGGTGGTGATCACCATGATCTGGGGCGGCACCTTTTTGCTGGTGCAACACGCGATGACCGTCAGCGGGCCGATGTTTTTCGTCGGGCTACGGTTTGCGGCGGCGGCGATTGTGGTCGGTTTCTTTTCCTTGCGCACGTTGCGTGACCTGACGCTGTTCGAGTTGAAGGCCGGCGTGTTTATCGGCGTGGCGATCATGTTTGGCTACGGGCTGCAAACCATTGGCTTGCAGACGATCCTGAGCAGCCAATCGGCGTTTATCACGGCGTTGTATGTACCGTTCGTGCCGTTGCTGCAATGGCTGGTGTTGGGACGCCGTCCAGGCTTGATGCCGAGCATTGGCATCATGCTGGCGTTTACCGGCTTGATGCTGCTGACCGGGCCGGCGGGCGCTTCGCTGAATTTCAGCCCCGGTGAAATCGCCACGTTGATCGGCGCCGTCGCGATTGCCGCTGAAATCATCCTGATCAGCGCCTTTGCCGGGCAGGTGGATGTGCGCCGGGTGACCGTGGTGCAACTGGCCACGGCGTCGTTGCTGTCGTTCCTGATGGTGGTGCCGATGGGCGAGGCCTTGCCGGGGTTCTCGTGGCTGCTGCTGTTCAGTGCGGTGGGCCTGGGCTTGACCAGTGCGGTGATCCAGGTCGCCATGAACTGGGCGCAGCAAAGCGTTTCGCCCACCCGAGCCACGTTGATTTATGCTGGTGAGCCGGTGTGGGCAGGCGTGGTGGGACGGATCGCCGGGGAGCGCTTCCCGCCGATTGCGATGCTGGGCGCGGCGTTGATTGTGGCGGCGGTGATTGTCAGTGAAATGAAGACCAAGGCACAAAAGGCGCTTGCAGTGGACAATGAGCTGGAGCAGGAACATCAGGGCTAAGCGGGGCATTGAAACAATGCCAAATGGGAGTTTTCGGCCTACCTTGTAGGATCCTGCCACATCTTGCCGTTTGGTGATCGAGAAAGCGGCACGTATGATGCATCCCAAACTCCCGCAGATTAGAAGCCTATGTCCCTGATAGTTCTACTGCTTCTGCCGTTCGCTGGCAGCTGTCTGGCGGCCTTGCTGCCGCACAATGCACGTAACACCGAATCCCTGTTGGCCGGCCTTGTGGCCCTGGTTGGCACCATTCAAGTCGCCCTGCTCTACCCCCAGATCGCCCACGGTGGCGTGATCCGCGAAGAATTCATGTGGTTGCCCAGCCTCGGGCTGAACTTCGTGCTGCGCATGGATGGGTTTGCCTGGCTGTTCTCGATGCTGGTGCTGGGCATCGGCACGCTGGTGTCGTTGTATGCGCGCTATTACATGTCACCGGACGACCCGGTGCCGCGCTTCTTCGCGTTTTTCCTGGCGTTCATGGGCGCCATGCTCGGGCTGGTGATCTCCGGCAACCTGGTCCAGATCGTGTTCTTCTGGGAACTGACCAGCCTGTTCTCGTTCCTGCTGATCGGCTATTGGCACCACCGCGCCGACGCGCGACGCGGCGCGTACATGGCGTTGATGGTCACCGGTGCCGGCGGCTTATGCCTGCTGGCGGGCGTGATGTTGCTGGGGCATATCGTCGGCAGCTACGACTTGGACCAGGTGCTGGCAGCAGGCGATCAGATTCGCGCGCACTCGCTGTACCCGGTCATGCTGGCCCTGGTGCTGATCGGTGCCTTGAGCAAAAGCGCGCAGTTCCCCTTCCACTTCTGGCTGCCTCACGCAATGGCGGCGCCCACGCCGGTTTCGGCGTACCTGCACTCGGCAACGATGGTGAAGGCCGGCGTGTTCTTGTTGGCCCGCCTGTGGCCGTCGCTGTCTGGCAGCGAAGAATGGTTTTATATCGTCGGCGGTGCCGGCGCGATTACCCTGCTTCTCGGCGCTTACTGCGCGATCTTTCAAAACGACCTCAAGGGCCTGCTGGCCTATTCCACCATCAGCCACCTCGGCTTGATCACCTTATTGCTGGGCCTCAACAGCCCACTGGCCGCCGTCGCTGCGGTGTTCCACATCCTCAACCACGCCACGTTCAAGGCCTCGTTGTTCATGGCCGCAGGCATCATCGACCACGAAAGCGGCACCCGCGACATTCGCAAGCTCAGTGGCCTGGTCCGCTTGATTCCCTTTACCGCGACCCTGGCGATGGTTGCCAGTGCGTCCATGGCCGGGGTGCCGTTGCTCAACGGTTTCCTGTCCAAGGAAATGTTCTTCGCCGAAACCGTGTTCATCTCCTCCACCGCCTGGGTGGAATTTGCCCTGCCGGTGATCGCGACGGTCGCCGGTACATTCAGCGTGGTCTACGCGCTGCGCTTCACCATTGATGTGTTCTTTGGCCCGACTGCCACCAACCTGCCGCACACGCCCCACGAACCGCCGCGCTGGATGCGTGCGCCGGTCGAGCTGCTGGTGTTCACCTGCCTGCTGGTGGGGATTTTCCCGGCCCAGGTGGTCGGTTCGATCCTCGCCGCTGCCGCCTTGCCTGTTGTCGGTGGCGTGCTGCCGGAGTACAGCCTGGCCATCTGGCACGGTTGGAACGCGCCGATGATCATGAGCCTGGTGGCCATGTCCGCTGGCGTCGTTCTGTATCTATTGCTGCGCAAGCAACTCAAGCGTGGCCGCTTCAAATACCCGCCCATCATCAGTTACTTCAACGGCAAACGCGGCTTCGAGCGCAGCCTGGTGGTGATGATGCGCGGGGTGCGCAAGATCGAGAAACGCATCAGCACCAAGCGCCTGCAGACCCAGTTGTTCCTGCTGGTGTTGGTGGCGGTGATCGGCGGCATGATCCCGATGCTCAACAGTGGCCTCAGTTGGGGCGACCGGCCGAAGATCCCGGGCTCCATCGTGTTCGTGACCCTGTGGCTGCTGGCGATTGCCTGTGCCCTCGGTGCCGCCTGGCAAGCCAAGTACCACCGGCTGGCGGCCCTGACCATGGTCAGCGTGTGCGGCCTGATGACCTGCGTGACGTTCGTGTGGTTCTCGGCGCCGGACCTGGCGCTGACCCAGTTGGTCGTCGAAGTGGTGACCACGGTGCTGATCCTGCTCGGTCTGCGCTGGCTGCCACGGCGGATCGAAGAAGTGTCGCCACTGCCAAGCTCCTTGCGCAAGGCGCGCATCCGGCGCCTGCGGGACTTCCTGTTGTCGACCGTGGTCGGCGGCGGCATGGCGCTGCTGTCCTACGCGATGCTGACGCGCCAGACGCCCAACGACATTTCCTCGTTCTACTTAAGCCGTGCCCTGCCCGAAGGCGGCGGCAGCAATGTGGTGAACGTGATGCTGGTGGACTTCCGCGGCTTCGATACCCTGGGTGAAATCACCGTACTCGGCGCCGTGGCGCTGACGGTGTACGCCCTGTTGCGCCGCTTCCGTCCCTCCAAGGAAAGCATGCAACTGCCCGCGCAACAGCGCCAGTTGGCGCCGGACGTGGCCACCGACCTGGTCAACCCACGCCAGGCCAGCGACACCGCTCTGGGCTTCATGATGGTGCCGGCGGTGCTGGTGCGCCTGCTGCTGCCGATTGCTCTGGTGGTGTCGTTCTACCTGTTCATGCGCGGCCACAACCAACCGGGCGGCGGGTTTGTCGCCGGCCTGGTGATGTCGGTGGCGTTTATCCTGCAATACATGGTCGCCGGTACGCAGTGGGTCGAGGCGCAGATGAGCCTGCGGCCGATGCGCTGGATGGGCTTCGGGCTGTTCTCGGCGACGCTGACCGGCCTCGGAGCGCTGTTTGCCGGGTATCCATTCCTCACCACCCACACCTGGCACTTCAGCCTGCCGCTGCTCGGCGACATTCACATCGCCAGCGCGCTGTTCTTCGATGTCGGCGTGTACGCCATGGTCGTCGGCTCGACGCTGCTGATGCTAACCGCCCTCGGTCACCAATCCGTGCGGGCCCATAAACCGAGCAACCAGGCCAAAGTGGTTGCCGCAACGGAAGGAGCCGCCTGATGGAAGAAGTCATCGCAATTGCCATTGGGGTCCTGGCGGCCTCCGGCGTCTGGCTGATCCTGCGGCCACGGACCTTCCAGGTGGTGATGGGCCTGTGCCTGTTGTCGTATGGGGTCAACCTGTTCATTTTCAGCATGGGCAGCCTGTTTATCGGCAAGGAGCCGATCATCAAGGACGGTGTGCCGCAAGACCTGCTCAACTACACCGATCCCCTGCCCCAGGCACTGGTGCTGACGGCCATTGTGATCAGCTTCGCCATGACCGCCTTGTTCCTGGTGGTGCTGCTCGCCTCCCGTGGCTTGACCGGCACGGACCATGTGGACGGCCGGGAGCCCAAGGAATGACGTGGATGAATCAAATGATCGTCGCGCCGATCCTGCTGCCGTTGCTGACCGCCGCATTGATGCTGATGCTCGGCGAGAAGCACCGTCCGCTCAAGGCGCGCATCAACCTGTTCTCCAGCATGATCGGCCTGGGCATCGCAGTCTTGCTGCTGTACTGGACGCAAAAAGGCGGCCCCGGCTCGATTGGCGTGTACCTGCCGGGCAACTGGCAAGTGCCGTTTGGCATTGTGCTGGTGGTCGATCAGTTATCGGCGCTGATGCTGGTACTCACCGGCATCATCGGCGTGAGTGCGCTGTTGTTCGCCATGGCCCGCTGGGACCGCGCAGGCACCAGTTTCCATGCGTTGTTCCAGGTGCAGATGATGGGGTTGTACGGGGCCTTTCTCACCGCCGACCTGTTCAACCTGTTCGTGTTCTTCGAGGTGCTGCTGGCGGCGTCCTATGGCTTGATGCTGCACGGTTCCGGGCGTGCGCGGGTGTCGGCGGGGCTGCATTACATTGCGATCAACCTGCTCGCGTCGTCGCTGTTTTTGATTGGCGCGGCGATGATCTACGGGGTGACTGGCACGCTGAACTTCGCTGACCTGGCGCTGAAAATTCCGCTGGTGCCGGAGGCAGATCGTGGCCTGTTGCACGCCGGTGCGGCGATCCTGGCGACGGCGTTCCTGGCCAAGGCCGGCATGTGGCCGCTGAACTTCTGGCTGGCGCCCGCGTATTCTTCGGCGAGTGCGCCGGTGGCGGCGATGTTCGCGATCATGACCAAGGTCGGCGTTTACACCGTGCTGCGCCTGTGGACTCTACTGTTCTCCGGCCAGGCCGGTGCGTCGGCGCTGTTTGGCGGGGACTGGCTGGTGTATGGCGGCATGGCGACCATCATCTGCGCCGGGTTGGCGATGGTGGCGGCGCAGCGATTGGAGCGCATGGCCAGCTTGAGCATTCTGGTGTCGGCGGGGATCCTGCTGTCGGCAGTCGGTTTCGCCCAGCCAAGCCTGACCGCGGGCGCGCTGTTCTATCTGGTCAGTTCTACCTTGGCATTAAGCGCGCTGTTCCTGCTGGCCGAATTGATCGAGCGTTCACGCTCGGCCAACGACCTGCCGCTGGACGAAGAGATCGATGCGCTGCCTAAAGCCATGGAGTCCTTGCACCCACGTCCCGGCGTCAACCTCGATGATGAACAGCAAGCCGTGGTCGGCCAGGTGATTCCCTGGACCATGGCCTTCCTGGGCCTGAGCTTTATCGCCTGCGCCCTGCTGATCATCGGCATGCCGCCGCTGTCCGGGTTTATCGGCAAGCTCAGCCTGTTGAGTGCGCTGGTCAATCCACTGGGCCTGGGTGTCAGTGTTGACGCGCCAATCCGCCCGGCGGCCTGGGGTTTGATGGCGCTGTTGATCCTCTCGGGTCTGGCCTCGTTGATCGCCTTCGCCCGCCTCGGCATCCAGCGTTTCTGGACCCCGGAAGAGCGTCCTTCGCCGCTGCTGCGTCGCTACGAGTGCCTGCCGATCTTCTTCCTGCTGGGCCTGAGCATCCTGCTGACCTTCAAGGCCGAGCCGCTGATGCGCTACACCCAGGACACGGCCGTCAGCCTGAACAACCCAGAACACTACGTGATGGCGGTGATGGCCACGCGCCCGGTGCCGAGCCCTGAAGCCAAGGCCGCCGCGCTGGAGGTGCAGCCATGAAGCGTCTGTTCCCTGCTCCGTGGTTGTCGCTGGCGTTGTGGCTGTTGTGGCTGGTGCTCAACCTGTCCGTGAGCCCCGGCAACCTGCTGCTGGGCGCGCTGCTGGGTTTTCTGGCGCCGCTGATGATGGCGCCGCTGCGGCCGTTGCCGATCCGCATTCGCCGCCCTGGGGTGATCATTCGCCTGTTCTTCCTGGTGGGCCGCGATGTGATCATCTCCAACCTGCAAGTGGCCTGGGGCGTGCTGATCTGCAGCTCCCGTCCACCGCGTTCGCGCTTCATCAAGATCCCCCTGGACCTGCGCGACGCCAACGGCCTGGCGGCGTTGTCGATGATCACCACCGTGGTGCCCGGCACCATCTGGTCGGAACTGGCGCTGGACCGTAGCATCCTGCTCTTGCACGTGTTTGACCTGGAGGATGAAGCGTCCTTCATCGAGCACTTCAAGACCACCTACGAACGGCCCCTGATGGAGATCTTCGAATGAGCGCCCTGCTCTCCAATGCGATCCTGCTCAGCCTGTTCCTGTTCTCGCTGGCCATGGTGCTGACCTTGGTGCGCCTGTTCAAAGGCCCCTCGGCCCAGGACCGGGTATTGGCGCTGGACTACCTGTACATCCTGGCGATGCTGATGATGCTGGTGCTGGGCATTCGCTACGCCAGTGACACCTACTTTGAAGCGGCGCTGCTGATTGCGCTGTTCGGCTTCGTCGGCTCGTTTGCCCTGGCGAAATTCCTGCTGCGTGGGGAGGTGATTGAATGATGCCGTTATGGATGGAAGTCGTCGTGGCCGTGCTGCTGGTGTTGAGCAGTGTGTTTGCATTGATTGGCGCGATCGGCTTGCTAAGGATGAAGGACTTCTTCCAGCGCATGCACCCGCCGGCATTGGCTTCGACGTTGGGGGCGTGGTGTGTGGCGCTGGCGTCGATCATCTACTTTTCGGTGCTCAAGTCCGGCCCGGTGTTGCACGGCTGGTTGATTCCGATCTTGTTGTCGATCACGGTGCCGGTGACCACGTTGCTGCTGGCGCGTACGGCGTTGTTCCGTAAGCGTATGGCGGGGGATGATGTGCCTGCCGAGGTCAGCAGCCGGCGCTGATCCCTGAAAAGTACGCGGTCAAAAATGTGGGAGCGGGCTTGCTCGCGAAAGCGGTGTATCAGGAACACATACAGTGACTGACACTCCGCTTTCGCGAGCAAGCCCGCTCCTACATTTGGTTTTGTGCTAGGCAAAAGATCGAATGTGCGCCGCCAGTTCGGACAACTCAGCATCATCCGCCCGCCCATGATCATGGGACGAGATATAGCCTTCATACGCCTCGAAGAACTTGTCCACCTTCGAACTCAACGGTTTGAACCCGCTGTCCGAACCGGTGCCATGCATGGGAAACAACTTCGCATGCAGATGATCCACGCCATACCCCTCCATGATCAGCCCCGTGCGCGCCACATCGGGAAACGCCCGGTCGATCTGCAACGCGGTCTTCTTCGCCGCTATCGCGAGCCCGGCCAACACTTCATCCGACTGCGCAAACGCATAGCTGCCGTAATGCTGTTTGGGAATCACCACGCTGAAACCCGGCGTGTTGGGGAAAATCGACAAAAATGCCATATGCTGCTCGTCTTCCCATAGGATGTGCGCCGGGGAAGTTTTTCGAACAATGCTGCAGAAAATACATTCCATTTGAATCTCCGCCAGTTGGGTCGTGGCGACCATCTAAAGCCAGGATGGGGCGGGCGTCAAAGCAAATGGAAACTTTCAGACATGTCCTAAGGACGTATGCGATGAGCAAAACCTACACCCCTGCCACCGCCGCAGCCGACGTCGAAACCACCCTCGCCTGGCTCGGCGGGCGCTGGAAATTGATCATCCTGTTTCATCTGTTCGGCGGCCAGGTGCAGCGTTATTCCGACCTTGAGCGGCTGATCCCGGAGATCTCGCAGAAGATGCTCGCCCAACAACTGCGCCAGCTTGAAGCCGATGGCCTGGTGCAGCGCACCGTCTACCCGGTGGTGCCGCCGAAAGTGGAATACCGCATGACCGAATGGGGTCAGAGCCTGTGCCCGGTGCTGGATGGCCTGCTTAAATGGCAGGCCGCCAAGCCTGTGATCTAGACCGTGGGCACGGTGCCGCCGTCGATCACGTACTCGGTGCCACTGATCGACCCGGCGCGGGGCGAGACCAGGAACGCGATCAAGTCCGCCACTTCCTGAGGCTTGGCCGGCCGGCCCAGCGGAATGCCGCCCAACGCTTGCATAATGATCTGCTTGCCGCCTTCGTAATCCGTGCCCGCCTCATCTGCCAGACGCTCTGCCAACGCGACCGCCGCGTCCGTCTCCACCCAGCCCGGCGAAACCCGCACCACCCGCACGCCCTTGGGCGTCACTTCTTTCGACAGGCTCTTGCTGTACGTCGCCAACGCCGCCTTGGCAGCGGCATAGGCCGTGGTCGATTCCGGCAACGGCAGCTCCCGCTGGATCGACGTAACATGAATGATCACCCCGGCCCCGCGCTCGACCATCCCCGGTAACAGCGCCCGATCCACCCGCACCGCCGCCATCAGGTTCTGACCCAGCGCATTCATCCACTGCTCATCATCGAGCACCGCAAACCCCCCACCTGGCGCACTGGAACCGCCGAGGACATTGACGATGATATCCACACCGCCAAACTGCGCCTTCACCGCCTCGGTGGCGCTGGCACAACCGGCCGCAGTGCCCAGGTCGGCGGCAATGAAATGCACGCCCTCGGGTGGCGTACCCGCTGCCGAACGCGCGACCGAAATCACCTGGGCGCCCTGTTCCTGCAACACGGCAACCACCGCCGCACCGATGCCCTTGGTGCCGCCCGTGACCAGCGCGCGAAGGCCTGTCAGTCCGAGATCAAAGCTCATGAAAACTCCTCCTGGGTAAACGAAGACCCCAGGATAGGAACGTGATGGACAGGCCACAAGAACGCACGAAAAGGTAATGGGCTCACTCAAAAGTAAGTATCGGGCTTCAGGAGGGCACAGGCCATGAGCAAGGGACAACCCAGTTAAAGATTAATTAATCCAAAAATAGCTTGGCGCACTCTAAGAGGCCTGATAGGGTTTAGTGGATTAATTAATCCACTAATACAGGCATCACCATGACTGCTCAACTCTCTCGATTCCACAGCAAAGTCGCCTTGGTCACCGGCGGTTCCCGCGGTATCGGCGAAGCCATCGTTCGCCGTCTCGCCGCCGAAGGCGCTGCGGTGGCCTTCACTTATTCTTCTTCCAGCGCAAAGGCCGATACGCTTGTCAGCCAGATCGAAAGCCAAGGCGGCAAAGCCCTGGCCATCCAGGCTGACAGCGCTGATGTGGCAGCAATCGAGCGCGCGGTAGCACATACCATGGAGCGTTTTGGCGCCTTGAATATACTGGTCAACAACGCCGGTATCCTGCTACGCGGTACCGTCGATGAGTTCAGCCTGGAAGACTTCGACCGCATGTTTGCGGTGAACGTCCGTGCGGCATTCGCGGCGGCCAAAGCCAGTTCTGCGGTCATGCACAGCGGTGATCGCATCATCACCGTTGGCAGTGTCGTGGCGCAACGTTCAGGCTTTCCGGGTGCCAGTGTCTATAGCATGACGAAGGCCGCGATCGCCGGTATGATTCGCGGCCTGGCCATTGATTTTGCCCCACGTGGCATCACCGTCAATAACGTCCAGCCCGGCCCGACCAGCACCGACATGAACCCCGCCGACGGACCGCATTCCGACCTGGTCAAAAGCCTGGTCCCGCTGGGTCGGCTGGGCACCGCCGACGACATCGCCGGCATGGTTGCCTACCTCGCGTCCGAGGAAGCCGCCTTTGTCACCGGTGCCAGCCTGACCATCGACGGTGGTTACCTGGCCTGATCCTTCATTTGCAGAGGTACCCCATGGCAAGACCCAGAGCATTCGACCGCGACCAGGTGCTGCAACAGGCCATACGTGTGTTCTGCGACAAGGGCTTCGCTGCAGCGTCTACCGAGGAACTGATGCAGGCCATGGGGCTCAGTCGCCAAAGCATGTACAACACGTTTGGCGACAAACGTCAGTTGTACTTGCAGGCCATGGCCGAGTATCAGCGCAATGGCGTTGACGATCTGATCGGGCGCCTCAACCAGGGCCAGACGCCGCTGCAGGCCATTCACGACACCTTGCAATCCTTCGCCACCCGCGCCTTGCGCGAAGGTACCGCGGGCTGCATGGGCGTCAATGCCATCTGCGAATTCGGCCAGGAGGACGAAGAAATCAATCGACTCACCGCCCACAGCACCGAACGCTTGCGCGATGCGCTGGTGCACACCTTAGGGCGTGCACGGGAGCAGGGAGAGTTGGCCCCCGACACCGATTTATCGGGCGCCTGCGATTTTCTGATGGCCACCCTCAGCGGCATGAAAATCGCTGGGAAGGGCGGTGCCACCGTGGAGCAATTGGCCAATATCGCCGTGTTCGCAATCCGCGCGCTGGGCGCGAACGCGTAGTCAGAGAATCGGCGCGCCAAACCTGTTCAGGCGTGGCACCCAGTGATCCAGGATCTCCGCCGACGCCAGCACATGATGCGCGCGCCCGATCAATAGCCGGCGCGGCACAAAGCCGATATACCGTGAGTCGTCGCTGTTATCACGGTTGTCCCCCAGCATGAAATAACTGTCGGCCGGCACAGTGACCGGACCAAAATTGCGCAGCGCCCGCACCGTCGGCATGAATTGCACCGTGCGCTGACGGTTGGCCGCCAGCTCCTTCAGCTTGATCCCCGGCACGGTACGGCCGGGCACAATGGGCTCGCTGATATCCTGCGCGTCACTGTAGGAAGCAGGCACGCCGTTGACCCACAACACCTCGTCTTTCATTTCCAGGGTGTCACCGGGTATGCCAACGATACGCTTGATCAGGCGCATGCCGTCCTTGGGCGACGAAAACGTCACCACATCGCCGCGTTGAGGGTTATCGAGCTTGGCCAGGGAAATATCCGTGAGCGGCACCTTGAGGTCATACGCCACACGGTTGACCAGCACCACATCGCCCTCCAGCAAGGTCGGACGCATGGAGCCGGAGGGGATGGGATTCCAGTCGGCCAAGGAGGTACGAAAAACGCCGAAGCACACCCAGAAAATGATGGCGTAACGGTAACGGATCAACCAACTTCGCATACATCCTCGCACTGCAGAAAGGGCGTCAGGGTTATTTCTTCGACATTCGGTTTTTGCATGGGCGGATTAAATTAACATTAGCGTCCAAGCGCACAAAAAGGAGTTTTCGCGATGGATATCAAATGCTCAGTCTTTATCGCTGCCAGCGTCGACGGCTTCATTGCCCGCTCGGACGGTGATATCGAATGGTTGCACCAACCCGCGTATGAAACCGCCGAGTTGAAGGGTGTGACCTATGAAAGCTTTATCGCTACGGTGGATGCGCTGGTGATGGGCCGAAAAACCCTGGAGAAGGTCCTGTCCTTTCCCGAGTGGCCCTATGAGGGTACGCCGGTCATTGTCCTGTCTCACCAGCAACTGGAAATCCCGGCGCATCTGGAAGGCAAGGTTGAGGTCATGGCGGGAGACGTGACCACATTGGTTGCGACGTTAGCCGAACGAGGCATGAAACATCTGTATATCGACGGTGGGCAGACGATCCAGGCGTTTCTTGAAGCCGGCCTGATCAATGAGCTGATCATTACCCGTATCCCGGTTTTGCTGGGGCAAGGTATTCCTCTGTTCAGCCTGGTTGGCAGTGGGCATGAGCTGCGCCATGTCGGAACCTACGTGTCGGACAATGGGTTTGTTCAGAGCAGGTATGACGTAGATAGTAAGCATTGAGGCCAAGCCCGCGTCCAAAAAAAACGCCCCGAACCAGTCGGGGCGTTTTTCATTCAGCGTTTACCGATCAAGCCTGATCGGCCAACCGCCACGTCGTCCCACCCTTCCCGTCTTCCAACACCACACCCATGGCGGTCAGTTGGTCACGGATACGGTCGGATTCCGCCCAGTCTTTGTTAGCGCGAGCAGCCAGACGCGCCTGAATCAACGCATCCACTTCAGCCGCATCCACACGCCCTTCAGCGCCGGCTTGCAGGAAGTCCTCAGGCTTCATTTGCAGAACCCCAAGCACGCTAGCCAGCTCTTTCAAGCGCGCTGCCAGACCCGCCGCCGCATCAAGATCACTCTCACGCAAACGGTTGATCTCACGCACCATCTCGAACAGCACCGCGCAGGCTTCCGGCGTACCAAAGTCGTCGTTCATGACTTCGGTAAACCGTGCGACGAAGGCTTCACCGCCGGTCGGCGCCACGGCTGGCAGGCCTTTCAACGCGTGGTAAAAGCGCTCCAGGGCGCCCTTGGCGTCCTTGAGGTTGTCTTCCGAGTAGTTGATGGCGCTGCGGTAGTGGCTCGACACCAGCAGGTAACGCACAACCTCTGGATGATACTTTTCCAGCACGTCGCGAATGGTGAAGAAGTTGTTCAAGGACTTGGACATCTTCTCGCCATTGATGCGGATCATGCCGCAGTGCATCCAGGCGTTGGCGTAGGTCTTGCCGGTGGCGGCTTCGCTCTGGGCGATTTCGTTTTCGTGGTGCGGGAACTCGAGGTCGCTGCCGCCTCCATGAATGTCGAAGGTCTCGCCCAGGCAGCAGGTGGACATCACCGAGCATTCGATGTGCCAGCCCGGACGCCCGGCGCCCCATGGCGATTCCCAGCTCGGCTCGCCCGGCTTGGTGGCTTTCCACAGCACGAAGTCGAGCGGATCCTGCTTGGCTTCGTCGACTTCGATGCGGGCACCGATACGCAGGTCTTCGATTTTCTTGCGCGACAGCTTGCCGTAGCCCATGAACTTGGCGACGCGGTAGTACACGTCGCCATTGCCTGGGGCGTAGGCGTAACCCTTGTCGATCAGGATCTGGATCATCGCGTGCATGCCAGGGATGTGGTCCGTGGCACGCGGCTCCATGTCCGGCTTGAGGATGTTGAGGCGGGCCTCGTCCTCGTGCATCGCGGCGATCATGCGCTCGGTCAGCGCGTCGAACGACTCGCCGTTTTCGTTGGCGCGGTTGATGATCTTGTCGTCGATGTCGGTGATGTTGCGCACGTAGGTCAAGTCATAGCCGCTGAAACGCAACCAGCGGGTCACCAGGTCGAAGGCCACCATGCTGCGGCCGTGGCCGATGTGGCAGTAGTCGTACACGGTCATGCCGCACACGTACATGCGCACCTTGTTGCCATCCAGCGGCTTGAAGACTTCTTTGGTCTTGCTGAGTGTGTTGTAGATCGTTAGCACAACGGCTTCCTTAGAGAATCACTGGCCCCACGAATCACGCAAGGTCACGGTACGGTTGAATACCGGAGCACCAGGTTTCGAGTCCTTGATATCCGCGCAGAAGTAACCTTCGCGCTCGAACTGGAAACGGTCTTCCGGCTGTGCTTCGCCCAACGAGGGTTCGGCACGACAACCAGTGAGTACTTGCAGGGAGTCAGGGTTGATGTTGTCGAGGAAGCTGGCGCTGTCTTCGGCCTTTTCCGGGTTCGGCGAGCGGAACAGACGATCGTACAGGCGCACTTCGCACTCGATGCTGGCAGCCGCCGGCACCCAGTGGATCACGCCCTTGACCTTGCGGCCTTCAGGGTTCTTGCCCAGGGTGTCCGGATCGTAGGAGCAACGCAGTTCGACGATGTTGCCATCGGCGTCCTTGATCGCTTCGTCGGCACGGATCACGTAGCTGCCGCGCAGGCGCACTTCGCCGTTCGGCTCCAGGCGCTTGTAGCCTTTTGGCGGCTCCTCCATGAAGTCATCGCGGTCGATGTAGATTTCACGGGCGAACGGCAGCTTGCGCACGCCGAGTTCTTCTTTCTGCGGATGACGCGGCAACTCAAGGTTGTCGACCTTGTCTTCCGGGTAGTTGGTGATCACGACTTTCAACGGACGCAGCACGCACATGGCGCGCGGGGCGTTGGCGTCGAGGTCCTGGCGGATGCTGAATTCGAGCATGCCGAAATCGACCACGCCGTCGGAACGGTTGGTGCCGACCATGTCGCAGAAGTTGCGGATCGACGCCGGTGTGTAGCCACGGCGGCGGAAGCCCGACAGGGTGGACATGCGTGGGTCATCCCAACCGTGGACGTGCTTCTCGTCCACCAGTTGCTTGAGCTTGCGCTTGCTGGTGATGGTGTAGTTCAGGTTCAGGCGGCTGAACTCATACTGGCGCGGGTGCGCTGGCACCGGCAGGCTGTCCAGGAACCATTCGTACAGCGGACGATGGCTCTCGAACTCCAGGGTGCAGATAGAGTGGGTGATGCCTTCGATGGCGTCCGACTGACCGTGGGTGAAGTCGTAGTTCGGGTAGATGCACCACTTGTCACCGGTCTGGTGGTGATGGGCATGGCGGATGCGGTACATGATCGGGTCGCGCAGGTTCATGTTCGGCGAGGCCATGTCGATCTTGGCCCGCAGCACGCGGGCGCCGTCCGGGAACTCACCGGCGCGCATGCGGGCGAACCAGTCCAGGTTCTCTTCCACCGAACGGTCGCGGAACGGGCTGTTCTTGCCCGGTTCGGTCAGGGTACCACGGTATTCCTTGGCCTGTTCCGGGCTCAGGTCGTCGACATAGGCCTTGCCGGCCTTGATCAGTTCGACGGCCCAGTCGAACAGCTGGTCGAAGTATTTGGAGGCATAGCGCACTTCACCGGACCATTCGAAGCCCAGCCACTTGATGTCGCTTTCGATGGCGTCGATGTATTCCTGGTCTTCCTTGGCCGGGTTGGTGTCGTCGAAACGCAGGTGCGTGACGCCACCGAATTCCTGGGCCAGGCCGAAGTTCACACAGATCGACTTGGCGTGACCGATGTGCAGGTAGCCGTTGGGCTCTGGCGGGAAGCGGGTGACGATCTGCGTGTGCTTGCCCGAATCCAGGTCCGCCTGGATGATCGGGCGCAGGAAATTGACCGGGACGGCAGGTCCGGCCTTGGAATTCGAGGTAGGGTCGACAGTGGGCTTGCTCATAGGATCCTTGAACAGACAAGTACGTGGCCGGGCTAGGCCGACAAAACAAAGGCGATATCATAGCCGATGCTGTCAAGTACCTGACAGAGCGCGGCCAAAAACTGCTGCATTTATTGCACCGGCGGTAAAAAACCACCTCGAAATTCCTGCAGGGCACGCTAAACTGCGCGCCTTGGCCGCAGTTTCGCCATACCGGTCGTGGTGCCCAGGCACCCAAACCCACGAATTCCCTGAAAAGAGTAGTGAACATGACTCAAGTCAAACTGACCACCAACCACGGTGACATCGTCATCGAGCTGAACGCCGAGAAAGCGCCGATCACCGTCGCCAACTTCATCGAGTACGTGAACGCCGGCCACTACGAAAACACTGTTTTCCACCGTGTCATCGGCAACTTCATGGTCCAGGGCGGCGGTTTCGAGCCTGGCATGAAAGAAAAGAAAGACAAGCGCCCAAGCATCCAGAACGAAGCGGACAACGGCCTTTCCAACGACAAGTACACTGTCGCCATGGCCCGTACCATGGAGCCGCATTCGGCCTCCGCGCAGTTCTTCATCAACGTCGCCGACAACGCCTTCCTGAACCACAGCGGCAAGAACGTGCAGGGTTGGGGTTACGCGGTATTCGGTAAAGTCACCGAAGGCCAGGACGTCGTTGACAAGATCAAAGGCGTGCAGACCACCGGTAAAGCCGGTCACCAGGACGTTCCGGTAGAAGACGTTATCGTCGAGAAAGCCGAGATCGTTGGGTGATATTGCTGATTTCAGATTTGCATCTGGAAGAGGAGCGCCCGGATATCACCCGGGCGTTTCTGGATCTGCTCCACACCCGCGCCCGTGGCGCCCAGGCGTTGTACATTCTGGGGGACTTCTTTGAAGCCTGGATTGGCGACGATGGGATGACGCCCTTCCAGCGCTCCATCTGCGAGGCTCTGCGCGAGCTGAGCGACAGCGGCACCCCGATTTTCATCATGCACGGCAACCGTGACTTCCTGATCGGCAAGGCGTTCTGCAAAGCAGCAGGTGCCACCTTGCTCAAGGACCCGAGTGTCGTGCAGCTCCATGGCGAGCCCGTGCTGTTGATGCACGGCGACAGCCTCTGTACCCGCGACGTCGGCTATATGAAGCTGCGGCGCATCCTGCGCAATCCGATTGTGCTGTTTATCCTGCGCCACCTTCCTTTGAGCACCCGCCACAAGTTGGCGCGCAAGCTGCGCAGCGAAAGCCGGGCGCAAACGCGCATGAAGGCTAACGACATTGTTGATGTCACCCCCGAGGAAGTGCCACGGGTGATGCAGCAGTTCGGCGTGCGCACCCTGGTCCACGGCCACACCCACCGCCCCGCCATTCATAAGTTGCAGATTGGTGACCAGGCGGCCAAGCGCATTGTGCTGGGGGATTGGGACAAGCAGGGCTGGGCGTTGCAGGTGGATGAGCAAGGGTTTCAGTTGGCGGCGTTTGATTTTGTGAACCCGCAGTTGGCGCTACCCGGCGCCTGATACACCGCGTGCCGGTTCGCTCTTTTGTGGTGAGCGAGCTTGCCTCGCGCGGGCAAGCCCGCTCACCACAAAAAAGCAGGGTTAACCTCCCAGTTAGTGGCCGGAAGCTGCTGGCCCCGCTTTCGCGGTAAACGGCGGCTTCGCCAACCACACCAGCAACATCAACCCCATGAACATCCACCCCAGCAACGTGAAGTAGTCCACGGTGGACATCATGTACGCCTGGCTGGTGAGAATCTGATCCAACTGCGTGTAGGCCTTCTGCCCTGCCCCGCCCAGTGCCTGCAAGGCATCGCGGGTGGCGGAGTCGTAGGTGGTCATGTTTTCGCTCATGTACGCATGGTGCTGGTCCGCCCGGCGGATCCAGATCCAGGTGGTCAGCGACGCCGCAAAACTGCCGCCCAATGTCCGCAGGAAGGTGGCCAGGCCAGCGCCATCGGCAATCTGGTGCGGCGGCAGGTCGGACATCAGGATGCTCAGGGTCGGCATGAAGAACAGCGCCACGCCAATGCCCATGAACAGCTGCACCAGGGCGATGTGCTGGAAGTCCACTTCATTGGTGAAGCCGGCGCGCATGAAGCAGCTCAGGCCAATCGCCAGGAACGCCAGGCCCGCCAGCAGGCGCAGGTCGAACTTGTGCGCGTACTTGCCCACGAACGGCGACATCAACACCGGCAGAATCCCGATCGGCGCTACCGCCAAGCCAGCCCAAGTGGCGGTGTAGCCCATCTGGGTCTGCAGCCATTGCGGCAGGATCAGGTTGATACCGAAGAAGCCCGCATACCCCAGGATCAACACAATGGTGCCGATGCGGAAGTTACGGTAGGCGAACAGCTTCAGGTTGACCACCGGGTGTTTGTCAGTGAGTTCCCAGATGATGAACACCGCCAGGGCAATCACCGAAATCGCTGCACCGATGATGATGAAGTTGGATTCGAACCAGTCCAGGTCATTGCCTTTGTCGAGGATGATCTGCAAGGCGCCGACGCCGACGATGAGGCTCAACAGCCCCACGTAGTCCATCGGCTGATGGCTGGTGACCACGGGGCGCTTCTTCAGTTGGGAACGCACCACCATCACCGCAAAAATGCCGATCGGTACGTTGATGAAGAAGATCCACGGCCAGCTGTAGCTGTCCGTAATCCAGCCGCCGAGGATCGGCCCGGCAATCGGCGCCACCACCGTAACCATCGCAAGCAACGCCAGGGCCATGCCGCGCCTCGCTGGGGGATAGACCGCGATCAGCAGGGTTTGGGTCATCGGGTACAACGGCCCGGCGACTAAGCCTTGCAGCACCCGAAAGCCGATCAGCTCGGGCATCGAGGTGGAAATACCGCAGAGGAACGACGCCAGCACAAACAGGATGGTCGCCCACAGGAACAGCTTCACCTCGCCAAAGCGGCGGCTCAGCCAGCCGGTCAGCGGCAAGGCAATCGCGTTGCTCACCGCAAACGAGGTGATGACCCAGGTGCCCTGCTCCGAACTCACGCCAAGGTTGCCGGAAATGGTCGGCAACGCCACGTTGGCGATGGTGGTGTCGAGCACCTGCATAAAGGTCGCCAGCGACAGGCCAATAGTGGCCATCAACAGGCTGGGTGGCGTGAAGGAGGCGTTATTGCTCATCAGCGTTGCACAGCCTTGGGCGCGGCGAGGCTGTTGTCATGGATCAACTGGGTGATCATGGCGTCGGCTTCAGCGAGTTGGCGGTCATACACGTTGGTGGTGAACGACGCTTTCTGCGGCGCCTGTTGCGCCAGGACCGGGCCGCTCTGGTCGTGCAGGTCCACGTTGACCAGGGTGCTCAAGCCCACGCGCAGCGGGTGCTTGGCCAGCTCATCGGCGTTGATATGGATGCGCACCGGCACCCGTTGCACGATCTTGATCCAGTTACCGGTGGCGTTCTGTGCCGGCAGCAGGGCAAATGCGCTGCCCGTGCCCGCACCGAGGCTGTCGATGGTGCCGCTGAATTTCACGTCGCTGCCGTAGATGTCCGACTCAATGTCCACCGGCTGGCCGATACGCATGTCGCGCAGCTGGGTTTCCTTGAAGTTGGCGTCGATCCACAGCTGGTTCAGCGGGATCACCGCCATCAACGCGGTGCCCGGTTGCACACGCTGGCCCAGTTGCACGGTGCGCTTGGCCACGTACCCGGTGACCGGTGCAATCAAGGTGCTGCGCGCATTGGTCAGGTAGGCCTGGCGCAATTGCGCGGCGGCGGCCTGCACGTCCGGATGGGACGAGATCACGGTGTCATCCACCAATGCGTTGGTGGTTTTCAGTTGCTGCTCAAGGTTGGTCAGCGCGTTTTTCGCCGCGGTCAGGCTGTCACGGGCGTGGGACAGTTCTTCCTGGGAAATCGCCCCGCCCTGGGCCAGGGTTTTACGACGGTTGAAGTTGTCCTGGGCGGTTTGCACATCGGCTTTCTGTGCGTTGACCTGGGCTTTCATACCGTCGACGTTGCTGTACAGGCCGCGTACCTGGCGCACGGTGCGGGCCAGGTTGGCCTGGGCACTTTGCAGGCCGACGGCGGCGTCGTTCGGGTCGAAGTTGACCAGCACCTGGCCTTCGTGGACCAAGTCACCATCGTCGGCGCCGATGCTGACCACGGTGCCGGTGACCAGCGGGGTGATTTCCACCACGTTGCCATTCACATAGGCATCGTCGGTGCTCTCGTTGAAGCGGCCGTAGAGTTCGTACCAGCCCCACACGCCCACCACCGCCAGGATGACGATCAGCGCCAGGCCGATCAGCATCACTTTGCGTTTGCGTGGGTTGTTGTCCTGGGGTTGTTCAGTTGCGTGGGTGTTTTCGGCAGTGGCCATGACAAATACCTCAAATTATTCCGAGCGGACGGGGGTGGTCGCGGCCATGTTCCTGGCGTCGTATCCGCCACCCAGGGCCTGCATCAATTGAATCGACAGATCGATCTGCGCGGCATTCAGCGTCGCCAGCTGACGCTGGGCCTGCAGCAATTGCTGCTCAATGCTGAGCACATCCAGGTAGTTGCCGATGCCGGAGCTGTAGCGCTGCAAACCGGTGTCGTAGGACTGCTGGGCAATGTTCGCGGCATGTTGCTGGGCTTGGATCTGCCGGCCGGTGTCGCGCAGTTGTGAAAGGGTGTTGCCGATATCGCCCAGGGCTTGCACCAGGGTCTTGTTGTACTGCGCCACCGCCAGGTCGTAGTCGGCGTCACGGGCATCGAGGTCGGCGCGCAGGCGACCGCCGTCAAAGATCGGCAGCGAGATCGTCGGCGCAATATTGAAGAAGCGGCTGGCCGAACCGAACATCGCATCCCCCAGCAACGACTCGGCCCCGGCGCTCGCGCTCAGGTTGAGGTTGGGGTAGAAGCGGGTCTTGCTCGCATCGATATTCTTGCCGGCTGCTTCGACGCGCCAGCGCGCGGCGATCAGGTCTGGGCGACGGCCCAGCAGCTCGGCGGGCAGCACCGAGGGCACGGCGACAGCGCTGGGTTTCAGCACATTGGGCCGAGCCAGTTCACTGCCACGGTCCGGGCCTTTGCCGAGCAACACTGCCAGGGCGATCTTGGCGCTTTGCAGCTGTTTTTCCGCGTCGATCAGTTGCGACTGCGAGCTGGCTTCCAGGCTTTCGGTCTGCTGGTACTGATAGTGGCTGTCGATGCCCGAGTTCAGGCGGCGCTGGCCCAGGTCGAGCATCTGCCGGGTGCGCTTGAGGTCGTCGTTGGCCAAGTCCCGCACGATATGGGCCTGGCCCAGATCGCTGTAGGCCTTGGCCACGTTGGCGGCCAGGGTCAGGCGCGCGGCCTGTTGATCGACCTGGGCGGCACGCGCTTCGCCCAACGCCGCTTCCCAGGCGGCCCGCTGGCCACCCCAGAGGTCGAAGTTGTAGTTGAAGCTGGCGCCGATGTTGCGCACGGTGGAATAGGCATCGCCTTCGCCCCGTGGGTCCTGGTCTTTGGCCAGGCGCGAGCGTGTCACACCGGCGCTGGCATCCAGGGTCGGCATGCGCTCGGCGTTGGCGGCATAGGCAGCGGCTTCAGCCTGATGGGCACGCGCGCTGGCGACTTGCATGTCAGGGCTGTTTTGCAGGGCTTCCTGGATCAGGCCGTCGAGCTGTGGGTCGCCCAGGCTTTTCCACCAATCGGCGCTGGGCCAGGCCGCGCTCGACAGGGTCACGCCGCTCAACGTCTTGCCGGTTTGCAGGGTGCCAGCGTCGAGCCGTTTGCCTTGGGTATCGAGGCCGCTGTAGTTGGCGCAACCGGCCATGCTCATGGCCACCAGCACCAGGCTAAGTGCGCGTCTGTTCATTCATTACCTACCCGCTGGATGACGATGGCGTCACCGGCAGCTACCAGAATTTTCTTGAGGATCCGTTCCAGGGTCTGCAACTCGCCGGGCTCCAGGGCGCCGGCCAGTTCGTTCATCGACTGCGCGCCGATATGTGGCAGCATGTCCGCCAGGCGCTGGCCGTCTTCGGTGAGCACCAGCCGCACCTGGCGCCGGTCCTGCTCGGAACGCTGGCGCGCCAGCAGACCCTTCTGTTCCAGGCGGTCGAGCATGCGGGTCATGGAGCCGCTGTCCAGGGACAGGTTGCGGCACAGCTCCGCCGGGGTATCGACGTCGAACTGGGCAATGATGATCAACACCTTGAACTGCGCGGCGGTTACACCGTGCGGCTCCATATGGGTGTCGATAATGCGGTCCTTGAGCAGCGCCGCCCGGCCCAGAAGCAAGCCAAGATGGCAGTTGCGAAAACTGTCAGGAGTGAAGTGAGACATCGGAAGTCACCTTATTACTGCCTAGGCAGTGAATGTATGACAAGATGTTACTGCTTAGGCAGCGAATGTCAAATGGAATTATTAGCTTGCTTGGTAATTGCGCGATGAGCGGTTTTGAATCCAAGCAAATGTGGGAGCGGGCTTGCTCGCAAATGCGGTGTGTCAGTCAAGGAATTTATGACTGATGTACCGCATTCGCGAGCAAGCCCGCTCCTACATTTTTTACCGAGTAAGGTTTAGAAATCGCGTTTGTAGAAGATATCCAGGGAACTGGCCACCCCACTGGCCACTTCCAGATACACCTTCTTGCTCAACAAATAGCGCAAGGCGATCGTACTGGCCGGTTCGAACACCCCTACCCCATACCGCAGGCTGAGTTTCTCGGTGATCTTGCCGCTGGCCACCACGGCGGTGTTATTCCCGCTGCCTTGCGTATCGAGCTCAAAATCCTGGATACCCAGGTTCTTCGCCAGGTCCGACGTCACCCCGGCGCTGCCCATCAAACCCAAGCCCAACGCGGCCTGGGCCAACATGTTGTTATCTTCACCGGTGGTGCTCAGCGGACGCCCCAGCACCAGGTACGACAGCGCCTGCTCCTGGCTCATGGCCGGCTCCGAGAAGATCTGCGTAGTGGGCTGTTCGGCGCTGCCGCTCAGGCGGATACCGGCGATCACATCGTCGGTCTTGCGGATCGCTTCAATGTCCAGGTACGGCTGGTCCAACGGCCCGGCAAACAGCAACCGCGCACGGCGCACATCCAGCTTCTGGCCGTAGGCGCGGTAACGCCCATCGTTGAGCCACAGCTCGCCACGGGTGTCCATGTTGTCACCGACATGCACCTGGCCCTGCACCTTGGCGGTGAGGCCGAAGCCTGAGAAGTTGAGCTTGTCTTCACCCACCACCACGTCGATGTCCATGGCCATCGCCATCGGCGGCTTGCCCTCTTCGGTCTGGCTGCCGATGATCACGGTGTCATCCGAGACCTTGACGGTGGACGGCGGCAGTTCACGTACGGTGATATCGCCGCGCGGAATGTGCACTTTGCCGGCGATGGCCAGCTTGTCGTTCTTCAGGCTGATTTTCAGGTCGGGCGCCACTTCCAGCACGGCGTAGGGTTCCACCGTGACCGGCAGTTGCGAGCCTTGCAGGCTGAGGTCCACCACCAGCGCCTGGCCCCAGTCGATCTGGCCCTTAAGGCTGCCCTGCCCGGCCTTGCCACTGCGCCAGCCACCGTTGAGTTGCACGCTTTCACCGGCGATCAGCGCCTGCACGTTCAAACCTTCCAGGCTGATGGGCAGTTCCGGACCGGAAATCTCGCCGCCCACCAGGTTCACGTTGCCGTTGACCTGGGGTGCCAACAGGCCACCGGAGATGCGCCCGTTGCCATTGAGCTTGCCGCTGAGGGTTTCCACCATCGGCACAAACGGCCGCGCCACGGCGAGATCGAGGCCGACCAGGCTGAAGTTGCCGGTGATCGGCTTGTTCTTCGGCAGCGGGTTGATCTGCGCCTGCACCATCAATTCGCCAAGCTTGCCGCCACGGAAATTCAGCTGCGTGTCGATACGCTTGGGATTGAGGGTGGTTTCCAACTTGAGCGTGTCGTAGGGGAAGTCCAGCCATTGGTCCTTGTCCTTCACGCGCAAAGTGCCACCACTGGCATCCACCGCGACCACGCCTTTAGGGCCGCTGTCGGGCAGGTCCAATTGCAAGTCGGCGTTGAGCTTGCCCTGCCAGGCGAAATCCTTGGGCAAAAACGCCGCCAGGCTGTCGATGGGGAATTGCTTGAGGTGGTAACGCAGCTTTGGCTCAGGCATCAGGCGCTGGTCTTCGCCGCACAGGCTGGCCGGGCCGGACACCCAGCAGTGCGCAGCAAATGTCAGCTTGCCATCGGCCATGCGTTCGATCTTCGCCGGGGCTTGCAGCTTCCAGTCCTGGCCACCGGCTTGGACATCGCCACTGGCCAGGCGCCCGCGCCAGTTACCTTTGTCGAGGTTGCCGTCCAACGCCAGGGCGAGCTTGACCAGCGGCCCGGCCAGGTCCAGTTGGACCTTCTGGTTCTTGATATCGCCCTGGGCGCTGGCGGTCAGGGTACCGACCTGGGTGTCGCCGGATTGGATGCCGCTGCCTTTCAGGTCGATCTTGGCGCGCTGGGCACTGTCCAGGCTGGCGTCGAGGGTAAGGTTTTGCAGGCGGTTATCGGCAAATGCCAGTTGTTGGCCCTTGAGAGCGAGCTTGCCCTGGGGGGCGTTGAGGCTGCCGGCCACGTCGAGTCGACCGTTGACCTGCCCGCGCAATTGCGGCCAGAGCTGGGCCAGGCGTGCCAGCTTGATATCAATCTGCCCGGCCAGGCGCTGTTGCAGGCTGCCGCTGCCGTTGATGCGGTTGTCACCCAGGCGGATATCCAGGTTGGCCAGCGTCCACTGCTCGCCCGCGCCTTCCGCCTTGACCGCCAACACAGCGGTTTGCCCACGCAGGCGGCCCTTGAGGTCGAGGTCGGCGTTCAGCTTGAGTTGCTCGTGCTTGAACTCGCCCTTGCTACGTAGTGGCCCGGCCAGGGTGCCCGGCAGTTCTGCGACCCAATACGCCGGGTTCAGTGCCGACAGGTCCAGCGCGGTGTCCCAGGCAATGCCGTCGGCGAATTGCAGGTTCAGGTGGCCTTCGGCCTTGCCTTGGCCGGCAGTGAGTTTGAGTTCTGGCAGGAAGATTTGCTTGAGGTCGCCACTGAAGGGCGTGACCACATTGAACTTGCCCGCCGGGCCGTCGAGGTCGGCCTTGAGGTTGCCCAAGTAGTTGCCGTCCTTGTAGGAAATCTCACCATTGAAAGTACGCAGCGCGACTTGCGGCTCGTCGATCACTGGGTAGAGGCGATGCCAAGGGAAGTCCAGCCAGTCGATCTTGGCGTCGGCGCTGAAGCCCTGTTGCCAATCCAATTGGGCCGTCAGCTTGAGGCTCTGTTTGTCACCGGCATTCAGGTCCAGACCGGCGATCTGCGCGCCCTTGGCGTCGACCCGACCTTGCAGCAGCAAGTCCACCGGACTTTTTTCCGCAGGCAGCACGGCCTTGCCCAGCAGTTGGTAGCCGCGGCTCAGGTCGCCTTTGGCGGTGAGGTCGAGTTGATTGAGTTGCAGGGTGTCGGGCAGGTCGGCGCTGGGTTTGAATCCGTCTGCGGTGATGTGCACCTGGGCTGGAAGGTTTTCCGCAAGGGGTTGCAGTTCGCCGGTGAGCTTGGCTGGTAGGTAGCCCGTACTGTCGGCGTCGAGTTTGAGGGTTTTGAGCAGGTCGCCATCAACCTTGAGTGCCACCTTCCACGCTGCGCCGCCCGGTGCGTAAGGCAGGCTCAGGTTACCGGTGACGCTCAATGGCCAGTCGCCGGTGGGTTGCAGCAGGCCGGAGAGGTCCAGCACCAGGTCATCCCGTTGCAGGTGTACCGAGTCGATCTGCATGCCGGCCGCCGTCCAATGCGCCGCGAGTTGAAGCCCCTTGAGTTCTTCGCTGCCATTAAACAGAAGGCTGCCAACGCGAACGTCGCCCAGCTGGATGGCTAGCGGCAGTTTCAAATCCGGCAGTTGGATCGGACCGCTGCTTTCTTCGGTGCTCGGTGGAAATTGCAGGCTGACCTGTTCCACATCCAGTTGATTGATGCACAGTGTCATGCGCAACAGGCATGCTGGCGACCAATCAAAGGTGGGGGACTTGAGTTCGACGCGGCTGCTGTCCTGCTGCCACAGCAAATGGTCGGCGCTCCATTGGCCACCCAGATGCCCCTGGAAATTTTCTACCGTCAAACCCGGTACACGGCTCAACGCCCAGCGGCTGCCCGCCTGGGTGCCGAGCACCGTCCACGGTGCCAACAACAGCACGGCAAGGATGGCCACCACGGCCAGCCCCGCTATTTTCACACCACGCATCACAGCTCAGGCCCCATGGAAAAGTGCAATCGAATGCCGCCCGGATCTTCGAGGGCATGGGCCAGGTCGAGGCGGATCGGGCCGACCGGCGAAACCCAGCGGATACCCACACCGACGCCGGTTTTGAGGCTGGGCATTTCCAGGGTATTGAATGAGTTGCCCTGGTCGATAAAGGTTGCGATCCGCCATTTCTCGGCGATGGAGTATTGATACTCAGCGCTCAGGGCCACCATGTAACGGCCACCAATGCGATCACCGCGGTCGTTCTCGGGCGACAGCGTCTGGTACTCGTAGCCCCGCACACTCTGATCACCACCGGCAAAGAAGCGCAGCGACGGCGGCACCGATTTGTAACCGTTGGTGGCACTGCCGCCCACCTGGGCGCGGGCCAGGAAACGGTGGTTGTCCCACAAGGTGGTCAGGCCTTTGACCATGGCCGTGCCATAAAGCAGGTTGGTATCGGAACCCAGGCCTTCTTTGGCGACCTTGGTGTCGAATTGCAGGCGGTAGCCGTTGTGGGGGTCGATGCGGTTATCACTGCGCAGGTAGGAATAGCTGACGCCCGGCATCACCAGGTTACTCAGGCCGGAGTCATTGCCCAGACGGTATTCTTCGCGCTGGTACTTGAGCGAAATCACCCGGGTCCAGCCGCTGGGCAACTTGCTGTGCCATTCAGGGCCGAGAGTCAGCAATTTACTGACCGTATCAGTGTTGGCGATTTCTTCGTTCTGGTAGCCACCCGCAAAACGTAGCTTATCGGTGAGCGGCGGATCGAGCGGGATGTCGTACCACAGGCCGACGTTCTGTCGGGGCGCCGACAGCTCGGCTTCCCAGCCATAACTGTGGCCCTGGGGGTTGACCCAGTGACGGGTCCAGTTGGCTTTGCCGCGCGGGCCGACGTCGGTTGAAAACCCCAGGCCCAGGCCCATGGTGCGCGGCTTGCGGGTCTCCAGGCGCACGGCCACGGGAATGATGTCATTGGTCGAAGCGGCCGGTGCTGCGTCCACGCGCACACCTTCGAAAAAACCACTGCCTTGCAGGTTCTGGTTGAGTTCGGCGATCAGTTCGGAGTCGTAGGGCGTGCCGCTTTTGAACGGCACCATGCGTTGCAGCAGGTCTTCGTCAAATGGCGTATCGCCAGCAAAGCTGACTTTGCCAAGGGTGTAGCGCGGGCCGCTGTCGTAGATGAGTTCGATATCGGCGACGCCAGCTTGCGGGTCGACCGCGAGTTTCTGGCTGGTGAAGCGCCCGCTGAAAAAGCCGTAGCGTGAGGCCTGGTTCTGGATCAGACGCTTGGCGTCTTCGTAATGGCCGTGATTGAGCACGGCGCCGGATTTGAGGTCGTTGCTGACGGGCACGCGAAAGGCCTTGAGGTCGGCGGCCTGGCCGTCGACCCGAATGGTCACGTTACGCAAATGCACCGGCTCGCCGGGGTCGATGGTGAGGATCAGGCGCGGGTTCTTGCCGCCCTTCACGTCACTCTCGATCTGTGGTTGATAGAAGCCTAGGGCCTGGGCAGCTTTGCGCGCCTGCTCCTCGGCGCCACGGCTGAACCGCAGCAAGGCCTCTTCATCACGATCGCCCACCCCGCCGATATAGCCTTCGATGTTGGCTTTCAACGCGTCGTTTGAGGGTTTGATCCGCACGTCCAGTTCGCTTTGCGCCAAGGCGCCGCAGCTTGTGAACAGCAGAATCAAGCCGCTGGTAAATCTTCCTGGAAACTTCATAGGCGCGGATGCTACACGACCTGGGGAGCCTCTTTGAACTCGGAAATGTCTGAATAATTCTGTACTAAGCCGTTGCAGCATGTAACGACTGGGGATTGGGGTGAAAAAACACATGCTCCAGGACAGGTCCTACAGCGACTTCACCGATTTCCTCATAGCCCTGACGCTTATAGAACTCCAGATAGCGTGAGTTGCCCGTGTCCAGCACCACGCCAGACGAATGCGGGTCTTCGGCGCACCAGTTGTGCACGGCCTCCAGCAACTGCTCGCCGTAGTGTTTGCCCTGGAATTGCGGATGAATGCCCAGCAACGGCAGCACATGCACCGACTCACTGGGCAGGCACGCCAGCACGGCGTGATGGTAGTCGAGGTAACGTCGCGTACCGCGCACGCCCGTGCTCAACCACATGCGCAGTTGCCAGGCCCAGCTTTCGGTAATCCCCAGGCGCCGCTGCGGTGGTGCGATCAGGGCGATGCCGATCAGCCGGTCGTTGACGAACAGACCAATGGCCGGCAGTTTCTGAAAGAAGTGCTGCTTGACCAGCTCACGTACGGTGGCGCGTACCCGCTGTTCATAACCAGGACGCTCGGCTTCGAAGATGTAGGCGAACGTCGGCTCATGCCGATAAGCCTGGTACAGCAAGGAACGGGCTTCGCGGGAATAGCCGCTGTTGAGCAGGCGAATTTCAGCAGTTGCAGTTGAAGTGTCCGGCATACCGTCAATCTCCCTGGGCGCGGCTCAAAAGGCCGCGTTCTTATGGGTACGAACCTGTGCAGCATCAGTCGTTCCCAGACATTAGCAGTGCAACTGCCCTACCGCCACGCTGGCCCCCGTCCGACTTGTCCGCTAGCATCGCCCTTTTGCCAGGACTGGACTGCCGACCATGAAAATCGTCTCCTTCAATATCAACGGGCTGCGCGCCCGCCCTCATCAGCTGGCGGCGCTGATTGAAAAGCACCAGCCCGACGTGATCGGCCTGCAAGAAACCAAGGTCCACGATGACCAGTTCCCACTGGCCGAAGTACAGGCCCTTGGCTATCACGTGTACTACCACGGCCAAAAAGGTCACTACGGTGTGGCCCTGCTCTCGCGCCAGCCGGCGTTGAGCCTGCACAAAGGCTTCGCCAGCGACGAAGAAGACGCCCAGCGCCGGTTTATCTGGGGCACCTTCGCCGATGAGAACGGCCAACCGGTCACCATCATGAACGGTTACTTCCCCCAGGGCGAAAGCCGCGACCACCCCACCAAGTTTCCGGCCAAACAGCGCTTCTACGAAGACCTGCAACAGTTGCTGGAAAGCCAGTTCAGCAATGACCAGGCGCTGGTGGTGATGGGCGACATCAACATTTCCCCGGAAGACATCGATATCGGCATCGGTGCCGACAACGCCAAGCGCTGGCTCAAGACCGGCAAATGCAGCTTCCTGCCGGAAGAACGCGAGTGGATGGCCCGCCTGAAGAACTGGGGTCTGGTGGACAGCTTCCGTCACCTCAACCCAGAGGTTGCAGACCGCTTCAGCTGGTTCGACTACCGCAGCCGTGGCTTTGAGGACGAACCCAAGCGCGGCCTGCGCATCGACGTGATCCTGGCCTCCAACGGCCTGCTGTCGCGGGTCAAGGATGCCGGGGTGGACTACGAATTGCGCGGCCTGGAAAAGCCGTCGGACCATGCGCCGATCTGGCTGGAACTGAGCTGATCCCCTGACGGGGCCGAACCCTCGGCCCCGTCATATTTATGCAACCTGCCTGACTTATTCTCGCGGCACTCCCTTTGGCTTGAGAAGGTGCCGGCATGAGGCTGCGCGTTCTGTTCCTGCTGGTGCTTTTTCCCCTCGTCGCTGTGTCCGCTTCCCTCCCGGTTCCTGATCAAGGTCCTGCCTTGCGCATCCAAGGCTCCAATACCATTGGCGCAGCGCTTGGCCCGGCATTGGTCAAGGGCTTGATGGAGCATCAGGGGTTGCAGGCGGTGCACAGCGAACCGGCGGAAGGTGCCAATGAACAGCGTGTGATCGGCAAGACGCGTCAGGGCAAGACGGTGATCATCGAAGTCGCCGCGCATGGCTCCAGCACGGGGTTCAGTGCACTGAAAAAAACCACAGCCGACCTGGCGGCCTCGTCACGTCCGATCAAGGACAGCGAACTGGTCGACCTCGAACCCCTTGGCGACCTGAAAAGCCCCGAAGCCGAACAGGTGATCGCCATCGATGGCCTGGCCATCATCCTCCACCCGCAAAATCCGCTGAACACCCTGAATACCGAGCAACTGGCGCAGATCTTCAATGGCGAAGTCAGCACCTGGGAGGCGCTGGGTGGCGTCGGCGGGCCGATTCATCTGTATGCGCGAGATGACCAATCCGGCACCTACGACACCTTCAAGGAACTGGTACTGCGCCTGCGTGGCAAGCCGCTCGCGCCGGGCGCCAAGCGTTTCGAGTCCAGCGAGCAATTGTCCGACGCGGTGAGCCAGGATCCCCAGGGCATTGGCTTTATCGGCCTGCCCTACGTCCGCCAGGCCAAGGCGGTGGCAATTGTGGATGGCGACTCGCAACCCATGTTGCCGTTGAACAGCCTGATTGCGACCGAGGATTATCCACTGTCACGTCGGCTGTTCTTTTACTGGCCGCCATCGAGTCGCAATCCCTGGGCCAAGGCGTTGGTGGACTTCAGCCAGAGCAGCAAAGGCCAGGCAATCGTGGCCGCCAATGGCTTTATCGCCCAGCAGGTGCAGGCGATGGCCGTGGAGCCACGTACGTCGATGCCTGCGGACTATCAAGCGATTGCGCGGGATGCCCAGCGCCTGACGGTGAATTTTCGTTTCGAGGAAGGCAGCGCGAGCCTGGACAACAAGGCCCGCCAGGATTTGCAGCGGGTGGTGGTGTACCTCAAAAGCCACAACAAGCTGGACAAGCAGGTGACGCTGGTGGGCTTTGGTGATGCCAAGAACGATCCGCAGCGGGCAGCGTTGCTGTCAAAGTTGCGGGCAATGGCGGTGCGCCGGGAATTGGTCAAGAACGGCGTGGTGCTGCGCGATATCCGCGGGTTTGGCGCGCAGATGCCGGTGGCGGCGAATACGGCGGATGAAGGGCGGATCAAGAATCGGCGAGTGGAGGTTTGGGTATATTGAATACCCAACCTCCCCACCTATTGCTGTTTATTGCCCGCTGCGCATCAGTTCTTTAGGCACATATTTGCCAATCTCGAACTTGCCGATCGCCGCCCGGTGCACTTCATCCGGCCCATCGGCCAGGCGCAAGGTACGTTGCATGGCGTACATATAGGCCAGCGGGAAGTCATTGGAAACACCCGCACCGCCATGGATCTGGATCGCACGGTCGATCACCTTCAAGGCCACATTCGGCGCGACCACCTTGATCTGGGCGATTTCGCTTTTCGCGACTTTGTTACCCACGGTGTCCATCATGTACGCCGCCTTCAAGGTCAGCAGGCGCGCCATGTCGATTTCCATGCGCGAGTCAGCGATCTTGTCGATATTGCCGCCCAGCCGCGCCAACGGCTTGCCGAATGCAGTCCGGCTGACGGAACGTTTGCACATCAATTCCAGCGCGCGCTCGGCCATGCCGACAGAGCGCATGCAGTGGTGGATACGGCCAGGGCCAAGGCGCCCTTGGGCGATTTCAAAGCCACGACCCTCACCCAGCAGCACGTTTTCATACGGTACGCGCACATTGTCGAATAGCACTTCGGCATGGCCGTGGGGCGCATCGTCATAGCCGAACACCGGCAGTGGGCGCACGATCTTCACGCCGGGGGTGTCCACCGGCACCAGGATCATCGAGTGCTGCTGGTGGCGCGGTGCGTCCGGGTTGCTCAGGCCCATGAAGATCAAGATCTTGCAGCGCGGGTCGCAGGCGCCGGAGGTCCACCACTTCTTGCCATTGATCACCCACTCGTCACCCTGGCGCTCGGCGCGGGCGGCCATGTTGGTAGCGTCCGAAGACGCCACATCCGGCTCGGTCATGGCGAACGCGGAGCGGATCTCGCCGCGCAGCAGCGGCTGCAACCAGCGTTGTTTCTGTTCTTCGTTGGCGTAGCGCACCAGCACTTCCATGTTGCCGGTGTCGGGGGCGGAGCAGTTGAACGGCTCCGGGCCCAACAGCGAACGGCCCATGATTTCAGCCAGCGGCGCGTATTCAAGGTTGGTCAGGCCGGCGCCCAGCTCGGATTCCGGCAGGAACAGGTTCCACAGGCCTTCGGCTTTAGCCTTGGCCTTCAGCTCTTCCATGATTGCGGTGGGCTGCCAGCGGTCGCCTTCGCTGACCTGGCGTTCGAACACCGGCTCGGCCGGGTAAACGTAAGCGTCCATGAACGCAGTGACGCGTTCACGCAGTTCCTGAACCTTGGGCGAATAGGCGAAATCCATGAGCAGCTCCCTTCTCTGAGAGGTTGTTTAGGTCATGCAATCGATGCTAGAACAGCGTTGATAATTTACCTAGCCTATTCTCGGCGTGTATTAACATTCATCACCGATATATGATCGACGTATGGCCACCTAACAATAAGAGCGCTACGAAATGAATCTGAGCAAGGTCGACCTCAACCTGTTTATCGTCTTTGACGCGATCTACACCGAAGCCAACCTGACCCGCGCCGGGCAGATTGTCGGCATCACCCAGCCGGCGGTGTCCAACGCTCTGGCACGTCTTCGGGAAACCTTCAACGACCCGCTGTTCGTGCGCACCGCCCAAGGCATGGTGCCCACGCCGATGGCGCAGAACATCATCGGGCCGGTGCGCAATGCGTTGTCGTTGCTGCGGGTGTCGGTGCAAGAGAGCCGCATCTTCAACCCGCAGCAGGCGGCCAAGACCTACCGCATCAGCATGACCGACCTCACCGAAGCGGTGATCCTGCCGCTGCTGTTCCAGCGCCTGCGCCGCTTGGCGCCCACGGTGGTGATCGAGAGTTTCCTGTCCAAACGCCGCGAAACCACCAAGGAGCTGGCCGCCGGGCGCCTGGACTTTGCCGTGGATGCACCACTTAACACCGACCCGCAGGTGCGCCACGTCAAGCTGATGGAAGACCGCTACGTGTGCGCCATGCGCAAGGGCCACCCGCTGGCAGGCAAGGACAAGCTGACTCTGGATGATTACCTGGGGCTGACCCACATCCATATCTCCAGCCGCCGTAACGGCCTGGGCCATGTGGACCTGGCGCTGGGCAAGATGGGCCTGCAGCGCAAGATCGCCCTGCGTTCCCAGCATTATTTGATGGCGTCGCAGGTTTTGCAGCAGACCGACATGGTCATGACCGTGCCCGAGCGCTTCGCCCGCCGCCACGAATTGCATTGGTTCAACCTGCCGGTCAACGACGTGCCGCCGGTGGAAACCCACCTGTACTGGCACGAAAGCACCGACCAGGACCCGGCGAACCGCTGGATGCGCGAGCAGATGATCGAGTTGTGCCAGCAGGTGACGGCTCATGAGAAGAAACTGGATGGCAAGCAGGCTTGACGTTAACGTCAACCTGCCATTAGCTTAACGCCAAGACTTTCTTGAGCGCCATCCATGAGCACCACCTACAGCATCTCCGACCTCGCCCGCGAGCTCGACATCACCACCCGCGCCATTCGCTTCTACGAAGAACAAGGCCTGCTGGCCCCGGAACGTCGGGGCCAGGAGCGCATCTACTCGGCGCGGGACAAGGTCAGCCTCAAGCTGATCCTGCGGGGCAAGCGCATCGGTTTCTCCCTGGCCGAATGCCGTGAACTCATCGAACTCTACGACCCCACCAGCGGCAACCACGTGCAACTCAATAGCATGCTGGCAAAAATCGCCGAGCGCCGTGAGCAGCTGGAACAGCAACTGCTGGATATCGAACAGATGAAGCTGGAACTGGACACCGCCGAAGAGCGCTGCACCCAGGCCCTGGCCCACACCCTGCGCCAGGCTGGCCATTGATCAGAAGGTAACCGCCATGTCCCTCCCCACACACGTGCGCCTGGTGGAAGTCGGCCCGCGCGACGGTTTGCAGAATGAAGCCCAACCCATCAGCGTGGCCGACAAGGTCCGGTTGGTGGACGCCCTCAGCGCGGCGGGCTTGAGCTATATCGAAGTCGGCAGTTTTGTATCGCCCAAGTGGGTGCCGCAGATGGCCGGCTCCGCCGAGGTGTTTGCGCAGATCCAGCGCACACCCGGCGTCACCTATGGCGCGCTGGCGCCGAACCTGCGTGGTTTTGAGGACGCGCTGGCGGCGGGCGTAAAGGAAGTGGCGGTGTTTGCGGCGTCTTCCGAGGCGTTTTCCCAGCGCAACATAAACTGCTCCATCAGCGAAAGCCTGGAGCGATTCGCACCGATCATGGCGGCGGCCAAGCAACATGGGATCAGCGTGCGAGGTTATGTGTCGTGCGTGTTGGGTTGCCCGTACGAAGGCCAGATCGCACCGGAACAAGTGGCAACAGTCGCGCGGGAGTTGTACGCCATGGGCTGCTACGAGGTGTCCCTGGGTGACACCATCGGCACCGGTACGGCGGGCGCCACGCGGCGGCTGTTCGAGGTGGTCGGCGCGCAGGTGCCTCGGGAGAAATTGGCCGGGCACTTCCATGACACCTATGGCCAGGCCATCGCAAACATCTACGCCAGCCTGCTGGAAGGAATCACGGTGTTCGACAGCTCTATCGCGGGCCTCGGCGGCTGCCCTTACGCCAAGGGCGCCAGCGGTAACGTCGCCACAGAAGATGTGCTGTACCTGCTCAACGGCCTGGGTATCGAGACGGGTATCGACCTGGAGGCATTGATTGGCGCGGGCCAGCAAATCAGCAAGGTGCTGGGCCGGCCGACAGGGTCACGCGTAGCCAAGGCGCGTAACGCCGGTTGAGTCGCTTAGCCGTGACAATGTGTTACCGCACGCCTACACATCGAGTAACACGGGAACATATTTTGTCGTATTTTCTGCAGGCCGAATCCTACACAAAAATCAAACCATTGATTTTAAAGGATTTTTAAAAGTTGGCACGGCTTCTGCTATCTCTATGGCATAACAAGAATAAAAAGCGCCAAACCTAATAAAAATAAGACGAAACGACTCTGACATAACAAAAACAACACGGCAGAGACGCAGCTAACAGATTTTTTTGGAGAAGATGTGCTTCGCAGGGTACGGCGTGCCGAAACCCGCAACCGGTTAGAGAAAAATAAAACTACCTCAGGTAGCTACCCACTGGTTGGATCGTTAACGAAGAAGCAGATCAGCGCTCAAAAAAATACGTTTGCTCTTGACCCCGGATGGGGGTCGCCAAAAACAGCGGTAAAGGGTAACGGTTGCCAAAAACAACAATAGACCGCCCCTCAATAATAAAAAAAGAGCACGCAACGACAAATTAAAGGGGACCCTCGGGTCCCCTTTGTGCTGTCTGCACTAACCGTTTAGAGCGATGTTCCGTCTGTTGCCGCGAAGTTGTTCAGTACCCTTCGCGTCAACACTTTCAGGGATCTTTGCTCCAGCGCATACCGTTCGGCCACCCCCTGATCGAGCTCTCGCCGGTAGAACGCACTTTGCATCGAGCCATTCACCAGGATTTCATCCCTGCGCTTGCCCAACAGGCCCGCCAGGCGGTCGGCCGCCTCGTCGTGGGTGGTCTGCCACTCAGGGCTTGCGTCCTGCTGACGTTCCAGCTCTGAGAGTTCGAACAATGCATCAACTTTCTCATTGATCGGCTCAAGCTCCGGCCCCATCAGCGCGTTGAGCGCCTGAAGGTAGCGTGCACGAAGGTGTTTCTCCCAGAATGGGCGTCCGACAAAAAAGGCTTCCTCATCAGCGGGGTTGCGTTCGTCCCTGAGCACCTGTTCGTAAGCCGCATTGAGCGTTGTCTCGGCCACATCAGCCTGCTGGGGAAACAACATCTCGCGGGATTTGACCGGTAACGCCAGTCGGTCTGCAAGTCGCGTCCGATAGGCCAGTACGACTTCAACCTGCTCGGTGAACCCTGGCCCTCTCGCCGCAACATCCCGTAGCGCAATGGCGTCTAACAGCATTAAACGAAACAATTTCCTAGCCGTGCCAATCAATGCCCCCTCGGCATTTTCCGTGCCTGCCAGCGCAAGTGCCCTTGCTCCCATCAACTCACTCTCAAGGTTCATGAACTCGACCGACGTGCCGTCCCCACAGGTCACCCGATCATCGGCGGCTGTAAACAACGCCTCACGAATGTCCTGGCTTTCGCTCGCGGCCTCCAGCATGTCCCACACCCGCTCGGCCAATACCGGACGGGCCACTTGGCTGGCGTACTCGGCACTGCGGGTGATATCGGCCACGACAGTAAAAAACGCCGCAGACTCAGGGCTGCCTTTCAGTTCATCCCAGACATCTCCACGCCGCGCCAACTCCTCGGGTGGCATTCCCTCCAGCCACAAGCCACGTGCCTCGTCCACAGTGATGTGCTCACCCCACTGCACCGGATTGAAAGGCTCACCCAGTCGGGCAACCGTAGCGGCCGACAAGGGATTGTCATGCACATTGATGCGCTCAAGATGCTGGTAGGCGTACTCGGGTAAGCTAGTGATCCGGTTTGAATGCAGATCGATGCGGGCCAGGTTGGGCAGTTGCTCGGCGCCGACGGGAAAGGTGGTGGTGTCGGTGCCCGCCAGATAAAGCTGGTTCAAATGGCGCAGGCGGCGCAGGTCGGCCTGCCAACCCAGGCGACGATTGTCTGCCAGGTTGAGAATCTTCAAACTCTGCATACCTTCAAGGCGCAGACGGCTCGGTTCGGTCAGCTGGATATCATTTCTACTCAAGTTGAGCTTCGTCAGCCCTGCCCCGCCATTGGCGAATTCCGGTAGTTGCGTGAGGTGGTTGTCGCTCATGTTCAGCCAGCGCAAACCACCGAATGCCTTCAGAAACGGCAGTGAACTGTCCGACAGTGCCATTCGTCGTAACACCAGGCTGCCCACGTGATCCATATTTGCGGTAATCGCTGGCAGCTCACCGATCGCCTCATCCGACAGGTCAAGTGCATAGCCGATTGGCGTACCGTCCCCCGCCAACGCCTGAGCCCCCGTTCGGCGCCAGGCGGCTTTGAGGGTGCCCGACACTCTGCGCCTGGCGCTTGCGTAGCCCACCCCACCTTCCCGCTGCCAAGTGATCAGCGCCTTGTCCAGTTCGACAAACTCCGCTTCAAGCTGGGTCAGTTTCTCCAGCAGTACAGCATCGCTTGCGTCCCCCAACCCCAGCATTGCCTCGACTTCTTCCATGGATTTGGAGGGATAGGCTGACATCGCCGCCCGCTTACAGGCCAATGGTCGCTCAGCCGCGCCACCCAACGGGCTTAGCGGATACCCGACTCGCCCGTCAGCCAAACGCATGGGTGACTTGAAGCCAGGCTTGATCGCTTGCAAGCCCAGTGCACGCCGGCTCGCCGGCTCACTCAACGGCTGTTGCGCTAGCCGCACCTTTAAATGTTGCGCAGCCCTATTGAACTCAGCCCACCGTGTGAACTTGCCACTGCTCGCCATCCAGAGCGCATTAAAGAAAGCATCCTTGTCACTGCGCCAATACTCTGTTTTTTCCGGACCGTTGTAGAGTCTCCACTCCTTCAGGTCAGAGTGGACAAGACGCAGTTGCCGGGGGGCGTCCAAATCGCCTACGCGGTCCAGTAATGGGCCGTCGTAAGTCCCGCTGCGCAGCTCCAGGGCGACCCCCTCCATAAGTTCGGGCAGGGAAGCCATCTTGTGCAGGGCCAGGCGTACGCCGTCCACCGTGAGTGGGGTGTCGAATAAAAGATCGGCATGTGCCCGCATGACACGTGCTTTCTGCACGTAAACACGCGCCTCCTCGGCCAGGCGCAACGGCAAACGTGAGTGGGACTGCAGGCTGGCCAACTCCTGACTGTTGGCATGGCTGACTATTTCTTCGGCGACCAGTTTGGGCAGACTGGGAAAGTCACGCTGAATCAATTGAACATTGGCGTCACTGGATACATCACCGGCGGCTATCTCGCGATTGAACAGCTCGCCTTTGGTGCTGTACGCCGCTTCCAGCAAGCAGTCCCGGTAGCGCATCACCCTAGCGAAGGGAGTACGCAAATAATGCATCAGCGAATCAGCCTCTTCATCGTCACCTTCAAGTGTTTCGCCAGAAGATGCAGGTGGGTCGGACGAAACGTCTCGTGTCCTTACGAACAGGTTTGATATTGCCTCTTGTGTCATCGCCTTCTCGCCCAACAGGTGGCGAATCTCAGGTTCCGTCAACTGCTCCCTGAATGATGGAAAAAGGCGACCATTGGCCAGCTCTTCATGTCCGAGCGTGACCGTCGAGGTTGAATCACTCGGGTCGGCTGAACACCACACTTGATTACCCTCTTCATCGAGCGCCACCAACACACGCGACTCGGGCCACATCCCACACTCGACCAACAACTGTACTTGTGTGTACCAATCGACCTGGCTGAAAACCTCAGGATTAGGGTGCGTTAATTGGTCGATAAATGCTTGATACCTGTTCGCGCATTCGAACCGCCGGAGCATGTCCTTGAACAGCGGCGCAGGCGCTCGATGCTCGATAAATACCCGACGCAACTCATCATCTGTCACACCACTGATCGCCCTGGCTTGCTCAAGCTGGCTATCGCTCAGGCGATCGACGGTATGCCCCATGCGGCGCAACAGGGTCTTGCGATCCCACCTCAAAGGGTCTTCGAACTCATGCACCCAGGCGCCCTCGCCGTTGTGGCGCAGGCGTGGCGCATATCGGGAATCGCCTTCAGGGTGCAGCAGCCTGAACTCATTATCAGTGCCGCTGGCCTGGACCTTGTAGTGACCACCGTCCTGCGTCGGCAGGTACAGGCCAGTTTCATGGGCGTACAGGCCTTGCGCGTTCGGCCGCTGCCCTTCGGGCAACGCGATTCGGTGCACATAGCGGCTTGGGTTGAAATCATACAAACGCGGGTGCCCGCCGAGTTCTATATGCGCCAGGCGCTTGATGAACGCCGTGTCTTTGGCGGCCACCAGCACTTTGGGCACCGCCAGACCTGCCAGATTCAAGCCCACTGCTGAAAAGTGTGCCCAGACCGCTTGGGCGTCGTCGTGGGACCAGGCATCAATGCCTTCGCCTATTTCATACACCACCTGCACAGCGGCGACGACCAGCATCACCTCGCCCAGGAACGGCACCACAAAAGCGGCAAGGTTGAGAATATCCAGGGCTGCACTGCCAAACGACCAGAGCCAGGCGTTGAACACACGATCGTCGACATCCTGGGTTGCCACCACGCTGGTGCTGGCATTGCTCATGATCAATTTTATCCGCTGCATCGCGCAGTCCATCCAGGCATCGTGCCACGGTGGCGCGTAGGTGCCCTGGCGGTGGATGCGGCTTTTCTGTGCCGGGGCAAAATCCTGGTCGTGGGCATACAGCGCGCCGGGGTCCAGCAACGCCTTCAGTTGCGTGAAGAATGCATCCTGATCGGCAAGCGGCACGAACTGGCTGAAGAACTTGCGGTATTCGAGCCGACACAGTCGCGTCGTCAGGTGGTCGGTAAAGGCCGCGATATGGTCATAGACCTTGAGCGGATGAAGTGGATCGCCAGGGATATAGATCAAGCACGGCAAGGGCACGAGCTCTGCATTCCTCACATTTGCCCGCCACACAACCGGACCGATGATCAGGATGTTCTCGATCACAACGTTGAGTAATCGCAACGGCGAACACTTGACCGCCTCTCCTTGCCACTTGCTCTTCACCTGGTCAATCAGCAGATCATTGATCACCTGATGGTGATCAGTTCCGATGTCGCCCTTCATCAAGGCGATCTCGGCGGCCAGTTTCAACTGGTTCCGATGGCTGGTGATCAGGGTACTGTAGAGCTTGCCAATTCCCGCCGGTGTGGTGGTTATGCGAATCTGGTTGTTGATAAAGGTGCGCACGTACTCGTAGTAGGAACTCCCGAGGTCCAGATCCCGACACAGTTTTGCAAACTCGTGCGCCTTGATACGCAGCGGAAGTGACTGGACGTTGCCGGGGGCGTGCAGCTTGGTAGCGGGATACTGATAAAAATTGTAATAAGTAATCAGGTGGCAATCCGCGCAAACCGGCTCGCTGGCTTCGTCCGAGGTAAAGTTGTTCAGCGCCGCTTCCAGCAGGCTGATACCTCGGTAGAAGTAGAATTGCGGGGCCAAGGTGCTGGCGTGGGTGGTCGGGAGTTCCCTGGGGCCAGGTTCACACTCTTTCTGTTCCATCTTGCGGGCATAGAATACGGTTCTGGTGTCCAGCCGCTGCCCGAACTGTTTTTCGATCGCTGCCGTCAGCAACGGCTCGGCGTATTCTGCCGGCCCCTTGAGGTCACTGAACATCTGATCGAGTTGGTTCAATGACGTCCGGCTGCGCAGGTGGACCGCCCTCATGCGGTCGCGCGCAGTGGTCGACGCCTTTTTGTACCAATCGGGGATGCGCAGGGCCAACGCCCCCAGTTCGGTTTTGCGCGAGTCCAGCGCATCGGTGTACCAGTCCGGTGTGTTGTCGCTGATCACCCGCGCATGGGGGCTCTGCTCAGCCTGAACAGGCCGCGTCGCAACATCTATCGTGGGACTTGTCATCGGTATAGCCTTCAAGTGGCGAAATAATCCGCCACTTTAGGCATCGCGTTTCAGCATGGAGCCGTAGACATGCACCGCGTGTCAGGCGTCGTCGCGCAGCTCCTCGATACTGATCTCACGCATGCGGAATTTCTGGATCTTGCCGGTGACCGTCATCGGAAACTCTTCCACGAACTTGAAGTGCTTGGGCGTCTTGAAGTGCGCGATGCGGCCCTTGCACCAGGTTTGCAGTTCAAGCTCATTGGCCACATGGCCGGGGTGGAACTTGACCCAGGCGACAATGGCTTCACCGTAGCGCTCATCCGGAATGCCGATCACCTGCACATCCGCCACTGCCGGGTGGGTGAAGAAAAATTCTTCCAGCTCACGCGGGTACACGTTCTCACCGCCACGGATGATCATGTCTTTGTTGCGCCCGGCAATGCACACGTAACCATGGGCGTCCATGCTCGCCAGGTCGCCGGTGTGCATCCAGCCCGCGGCGTCGATGGCCTCGCGGGTGGCGTCGGGGTTGTTCCAGTAGCCGAGCATCACGCTGTAGCCACGGGTGCAGAGTTCACCGATCTCGCCGCGTGCAACGGTGTTGCCGTCGGTGTCGATGATCTTGCTTTCCAACTGTGGCTGAGTCCGACCCACCGTGGTCACGCGGCGTTCCAGGTCGTCATCCGCGCCGGTCTGCAAGGACACCGGGCTGGTTTCCGTCATGCCATAGGCAATCTGCACCTCGCTCATGTGCATCTCGTTGATGACCCGGCGCATCACCTCGATCGGGCACGTGGCGCCGGCCATGATGCCGGTGCGCAGGGTGGACAGGTCGAACTCGCCGAGGCGCGGGTGATCGAGCATGGCGATGAACATGGTGGGTACGCCATACAGGCCAGTGGCGCGTTCTTCGGCGACGGCGCTGAGGGTCAGCAGCGGGTCAAAACCGTCATTGGGATAGATCATGGTGGTGCCATGGGTGATGCAACCCAGGTTGCCCATGACCATGCCGAAGCAGTGATACAGCGGCACCGGGATCACCAGGCGGTCTTGCGCCGTGAGGCCCAGGCTCTCACCGACCATGTAGCCGTTATTGAGAATGTTGTGATGACTGAGGGTGGCGCCCTTGGGGAAGCCGGTGGTGCCGGAGGTGTACTGAATGTTCACGGGCTGGTCGAAATGCAGGCTGGCCTGACGGGTGTGCAGCTGTTCGGGCGGTATGCCTGCGCCGAGGGCCGATAGCTGCGACCAGGGCATGAATCCTGTGGGTGGGCTGGGGTCGAGGCTGATCATGCCGCGCAGGTCGGGCTTCAATTCCAGCAGCATCGCATGGTAATCGGAGGTCTTGAACGACCCGGCGCACACCAGCCACTGACAGCCGGATTGCTTGAGCACGTAGTCCAATTCACTGCTGCGGTAGGCCGGGTTGATGTTCACCAGGATCACGCCGAGCTTGGCGCTGGCGATCTGGCTGATGCACCACTCGGCGCAATTGGGTGCCCAGATGCCCAGGCGATCGCCGGCCTGCATGCCCAGGGCAAGAAACGCACGGGCGTGCAAATCCACCGTTTCGGCCAGTTGCCGCCAGGTGTAGCGGCGCTGTTGATGGCGCACCACCAAGGCCTCGCCCTCCGGGAATTGCGCGACGGTTCGGTCAAAGGCTTGGCCAATGGTCATGGCCAGCAAGGTCTTGTCCTGGGAGCCACGGCTGTAGCTCTGGTTCGGTTGATCCATAACGACCCCTGTTGTCTTTTTTGTAGGTTGACGTAAACGTAAACTACGATTGACAGCGCCGCAACGCAAGCTTACGTTAACGTAAAGGTGAGCGCCCTCCCCTGGCGCGTCCTCCACACAAAAACAACGCTCACATTAAGGTGCCTGTCCATGAGTTACCCGTCCCTGAACTTCGCCCTCGGTGAAACCATCGACATGCTGCGCGACCAGGTGCAGTCCTTCGTGAGCAAGGAAATCGCGCCGCGCGCGGCGCAGATCGACAGCGACAACCTGTTCCCCGCCGACCTGTGGCAGAAATTCGGCGACATGGGCCTGCTGGGCATCACCGTCCCGGAGGAATACGGCGGCGCCGGCCTGGGTTACCTGGCCCATGTGGTGGCGATGGAAGAGATCAGCCGCGGCTCGGCCTCGGTGGCGTTGTCCTACGGCGCGCACTCCAACCTGTGCGTGAACCAGATCAACCGCAACGGCAACCACGCACAGAAACTCAAGTACCTGCCCAAACTCCTCAGCGGCGAACACGTCGGCGCCCTGGCCATGAGCGAGCCGAACGCCGGTTCCGATGTGGTCTCGATGAAGTTGCGTGCCGACAAACGCGGCGATCATTACGTGCTCAACGGCAGCAAGACATGGATCACCAACGGTCCCGACGCCAGCACTTATGTGATCTACGCCAAGACCGACCTGGAGAAAGGCCCCCACGGCATCACTGCCTTCATCGTCGAGCGTGACTGGAAAGGCTTCAGCCGCAGCAACAAGTTCGACAAGCTGGGCATGCGCGGCTCCAACACCTGCGAGCTGTTCTTCGATGACGTGGAAGTGCCCGAAGAAAACATCCTCGGCGTGCTCAACGGCGGCGTGAAAGTACTGATGAGCGGCCTGGACTACGAACGCGTGGTGCTGTCCGGCGGCCCCACCGGGATCATGCAGGCCTGCATGGACCTGATCGTGCCCTACATCCACGACCGCAAGCAGTTCGGCCAGAGCATCGGCGAATTCCAGCTGATCCAGGGCAAAGTTGCGGACATGTACACCCAGCTCAATGCCAGCCGCGCCTATCTGTACGCGGTGGCCCAGGCCTGTGAGCGTGGCGAAACCACGCGCAAGGATGCGGCTGGGGTGATCCTTTACAGCGCCGAGCGCGCCACGCAGATGGCACTCGACGCGATCCAGATCCTGGGCGGTAACGGCTATATCAATGAATTCCCCGCCGGTCGGCTGCTGCGCGACGCCAAGCTGTATGAAATCGGCGCCGGCACCAGTGAGATCCGCCGGATGTTGATCGGTCGCGAACTCTTCAACGAAACCCGCTGAAGGAGCGCACCATGGCCACCCTGCACACCCAACTCAATCCGCGTTCGGCAGAGTTTGCCACCAACAGCGCGGCGATGCGCCAACAGGTCGACGCCCTGCACAGCCTGCTCGCCCACGTGCAGCAAGGCGGCGGCGCCAAGGCCCAGGAGCGGCACACCTCACGAGGCAAACTGTTGCCCCGCGAGCGTATCAACCGTTTGCTCGACCCCGGTTCGCCGTTCCTCGAACTCAGCCAATTGGCCGCCCATCAGGTGTACGGCGAAGACGTGCCTGCCGCTGGCGTGATTGCCGGGATCGGCCGGGTGGAAGGCGTCGAATGCATGATCGTCGCCAACGATGCCACGGTGAAAGGCGGCTCCTACTACCCGCTCACCGTGAAAAAACACCTGCGCGCGCAGACCATCGCCGAGCAGAACCGCTTGCCGTGCATCTACCTGGTGGATTCGGGCGGCGCCAACCTGCCGCGTCAGGACGAAGTGTTCCCCGACCGCGAGCACTTCGGGCGGATCTTTTTCAACCAGGCCAACATGAGCGCCCAGGGCATCCCGCAGATCGCGGTGGTGATGGGCTCGTGCACCGCCGGTGGCGCCTATGTGCCGGCCATGGCCGACGAAGCGATCATGGTGCGCAACCAGGCCACCATCTTCCTCGCCGGCCCGCCGCTGGTGAAGGCCGCGACCGGTGAAGTGGTGAGTGCCGAAGACCTCGGCGGTGCCGATGTGCACTGCAAGATCTCTGGCGTGGCCGACCACTATGCCGACAACGATGAACATGCGCTGGCGCTGGCTCGGCGCAGCGTGGCCAACCTTAACTGGCGCAAACAGGGCGAGTTGTTGCAACGCACGCCGGTCGCGCCGCTGTACAGCAGTGAAGAGTTGTATGGCGTGATCCCGGCCGATGCCAAGCAGCCCTTTGATGTGCGTGAAGTGATCGCACGGCTGGTGGACGGTTCAGTGTTCGATGAGTTCAAGGCGCTGTTCGGGACCACGCTGGTGTGCGGCTTTGCACACCTGCATGGCTACCCGATTGCGATCCTGGCCAACAACGGCATCCTGTTTGCCGAGGCCGCGCAAAAAGGCGCGCACTTTATCGAACTGGCCTGCCAGCGCGGCATTCCGCTGTTGTTCCTGCAGAACATCACCGGGTTCATGGTCGGCCAGAAATACGAAGCCGGTGGCATCGCCAAGCACGGTGCCAAGCTGGTCACCGCAGTGGCCTGCGCCAAGGTGCCGAAGTTCACGGTGATCATTGGCGGCAGCTTTGGCGCCGGCAACTACGGCATGTGTGGCCGCGCCTATGATCCGCGCTTCCTGTGGATGTGGCCAAACGCGCGCATTGGCGTGATGGGTGCCGAGCAGGCGGCCGGCGTGCTGGTGCAGGTCAAGCGCGAGCAGGCTGAGCGCGCAGGCACAGGGTTCAGCGCCGAAGAAGAGGCTGCCATCAAGCAGCCGATCCTCGACCAATACGAAACCCAGGGCCACCCCTACTACTCCAGCGCGCGCCTGTGGGACGACGGTGTGATTGATCCGTTGCAGACCCGAGACGTGCTGGCGCTGGCCTTGTCCGCTTCGCTGAATGCCCCCATCGAGCCGAGCCGCTTCGGCGTGTTCCGCATGTAAATGGAGCTGTATCCCATGAGCGATTTCAACACCCTCGAACTGATCACCGACAGCCGTGGTTTTGCCACGCTGTGGCTCAGTCGTGAAGCCAAGAACAACGCGTTCAACGCCGAGATGATCCGCGAACTGATCATCGCCCTCGACCACGTACAGGGCGATCCGTCCCTGCGTTTTCTGGTGCTGCGTGGGCGCGGCAAGCATTTCAGCGCCGGGGCCGACCTGGCCTGGATGCAGCAATCGGCCGAGCTGGATTACCACACCAACCTGGACGATGCCCGCGAACTGGCAGAGTTGATGTACAACCTGGCCAAGCTGAAAATCCCGACCCTGGCGGTGGTGCAGGGCGCGGCCTACGGCGGAGCGCTGGGGTTGATCAGTTGCTGTGACATGGCGATTGGCGCGGACGATGCGCAGTTCTGTCTGTCGGAAGTACGTATTGGCCTGGCGCCGGCGGTGATCAGTCCGTTCGTGGTGCAAGCCATCGGCGAGCGTGCGGCACGGCGCTATGCGCTGACCGCCGAGCGCTTTGGTGGCCAGCGTGCGCGGGAGATAGGCCTGTTGGCGGAAAGCTATCCGATCAGCGAGTTGGATCAGCAGGTCGAACAGTGGATCGCCAACCTGCTGCAAAACAGCCCGGCGGCCATGCGCGCCAGCAAGGACTTGCTGCGCGAAGTGGGCCACGGCGCCCTCACCCCGGCCCTGCGCCGCTATTGCGAAAATGCCATCGCGCGCATTCGTGTCAGCGCCGAAGGCCAGGAAGGCCTGCGCGCCTTCCTCCAAAAACGTCCACCCAGCTGGCAATCGCAGGAGCCGCGTTCATGAGTACGTTGACGACCCTGCTGGTGGCCAACCGTGGCGAAATTGCTTGCCGGGTGATGCGCACCGCCAAGGCCATGGGCCTGACCACCGTGGCGGTGCACAGCGCCACTGACCGCGATGCACGCCACAGCCGTGAGGCGGATATCCGCGTCGACCTGGGCGGCAGCAAGGCCACGGACAGCTACCTGCAAATTGACAAACTGATCGCGGCGGCCCAGGCCAGCGGCGCCCAGGCGATTCATCCGGGTTACGGTTTTTTGTCGGAGAACGCCGGTTTTGCCCGTGCGATTGAAGCAGCAGGTTTAATCTTCCTCGGCCCGCCCGCCTCGGCCATCGATGCCATGGGTAGCAAATCGGCCGCCAAGGCCTTGATGGAAACCGCCGGAGTCCCCTTGGTGCCGGGTTATCACGGCGAAGCCCAGGACCTGGAAACCTTCCGCGCCGCCTGCGAGCGCATCGGCTATCCCGTGCTGCTCAAGGCTACGGCGGGTGGTGGCGGCAAGGGCATGAAGGTAGTCGAGGATGTCAGCCAGTTGGCCGAAGCCCTGGCCTCGGCACAGCGCGAGGCGCTGTCGTCCTTCGGCAACGGGCAGATGCTGGTGGAAAAGTACCTGCTCAAGCCACGTCACGTGGAGATCCAGGTGTTTGCCGACCAGCACGGGCATTGCCTGTACCTCAATGAACGTGACTGCTCGATCCAGCGTCGCCACCAGAAGGTCGTCGAAGAAGCGCCAGCACCAGGCCTGAGTGTTGAACAACGCAAGGCCATGGGCGAAGCCGCCGTGCGGGCGGCCCAGGCCATCGGCTATGTCGGCGCAGGCACCGTGGAATTCTTGCTGGACGCCCGTGGCGAGTTCTTCTTCATGGAGATGAACACGCGGCTGCAAGTGGAACACCCGGTGACCGAAGCGATCACCGGCCTGGACCTGGTGGCCTGGCAGATCCGTGTCGCCCAAGGCGAAGCGCTGCCGATCACCCAGGAGCAGGTGCCGCTGATCGGCCATGCCATCGAAGTGCGGCTGTATGCCGAAGACCCCGCCAATGACTTCCTGCCCGCCACCGGGCACCTGGCGCTGTACCGTGAGTCCGCACCGGGTCCTGGGCGCCGCGTGGACAGCGGTGTGGAGCAAGGCGACAGTGTGTCGCCGTTCTACGACCCCATGCTCGGCAAGCTGATTGCCTGGGGTGAAGACCGTGAACAGGCGCGATTGCGGTTGCTGACCATGCTGGACGAGTTTGCCATCGGCGGGCTGAAGACCAACCTGGGATTTTTGCGGCGCATCATCGGGCACCCGGCGTTTGCAGCGGCTGAGTTGGATACCGGGTTTATTCCGCGCTATCAGGAGCAGCTGCTGCCAGCACCTGGGGAATTGTGTAATGAATTTTGGCAAGCGGCAGGCGCGGCCTTCATTCAGAGCGTGCCGAAGAGTGATGGGCCTTGGGCGGATACGCGAGGGTTTCGCGCCGGGTTGCCTGCCGAAGTTTCGCTGCATTTGAGCTGCAATGGCCAGGATCGGTTGGTGACGCTGGCGGCTGAGGCGCCACAGCTGCGTGGCGAACATCTGCTGATCGAGCAACACGGCGTGCGTCACAGCCATCTGGCGATCCGCAGCGACGGCAGTCTGTTTTTGCGCTGGGACGGCGAGATGCAGGCCGTCACATTGTTCGACCCGATTGCGGCGGTTGAGGCCAACCAGTCTCACCAAGGCGGCCTCATGGCGCCGATGAACGGCAGCATCGTGCGGGTGCTGGTGGAGGTCGGGCAGCCTGTCGAAGCCGGCACGCAACTGGTAGTGCTGGAGGCCATGAAGATGGAGCACAGCATCCGTGCGCCTCACGCCGGGGTGGTCAAGGCGCTGTTCTGCCAGGAAGGTGAAATGGTTGCAGAAGGCTGCGCGTTGGTGGCGCTCGAAACGGTCGACTAGAACTTCGCCGTGGCTTGAACAACAACTCCCAGGATCTGGCAATCGTCGGTGAATGGCTGCTTGGGGTAGGTGGGATTGAGCGGTACCAGGTAAAGCTGGCCGCTTTCTTCCAGCAACTGGCGGAAGGTCGCCTGAGGGCTCCCGGCTCGTTGGGCGACCACCAGCTTGCCAGGCTCGGCCTTGATGGCCGGGTCGACCAGGATCATCATGCCCGCACTGACGCTCAAGCCGCTAGGCGCGGTCATGGCGTCGCCTGTGACTGGCAGCCAGAACGCGTCCCCCTGAGCAGGGTAATCCGTGAGTTCGAAGCGCACAGCGCCATAGGTCGCACGCTCTTCGCGAACCTCGCACAACCCTTTCCAATCGCTGACCGGGTAGCGGAAATACGGGTTGTAGTTCTTCTGCGCAGGCGCCTCATCGGGCCGTTCGCGAATGTCCAGCGCGACTTCCAGGTACCCCAACCCCAGCGCCGCCAACACCCGGTTCATGTCCACCACGCTGGGTGCACGGCGTTTGTTTAGCCAGTGGCCAACGCCGCCTTGGGACATGCCCAGGCGCTCAGCCAATTCACCCTGCGTGACCTTGCGGTCTTCCATGTTGGTCTTGACCAACGCAATCCAGTTATCCATGGGAGCTGACAATACGTCACGTAGTTTTCAGGGCAATAAACAGTTTGTAGTAATCCATAAAACGACATAAATACGATACGTACTATCATCGAACATAAGGTTTTCGACACCCACAACAGAGTACCGCCCCTTATGACGACCAACCCGTATCTCCTGCCTGAACTCCCTGAAGACACCGAAATGCACGACCTGCGCAGCAGCGGTGCCGCCCAGCGCGCGTTGGACTTTTACTTGAAAGAAGAAATGTCGGCAGCAGCCCCTGACGGCGCGCTGTTCGCCATCAAGCCGGGCATCAGCCAGGAGGAAGCCCTCGTACACGCCTCAGACCTGTTGCGAAGTGCCGCAGCCACGGCCTATGAATCCGCGAGCAGCCATCAAGGCAATCATCGCGACCTGGCGTTTTCGGTGGTGTATTTGATTGATATGGCGAAGGCGATGGTAGAGCGGTCGTTGCAGGCGCCAGCGGCTCAAGCGAACGGATAACAGACGCAGAAGAAAAATATTTCTATCTGACGGATAAAAACATTTGACTTGCAAATGATAATGATTATTATTGGACCCAGCTGATCGCGAGATCAGTCGATAGACCAAGGGACCTTAGGTCGGACTCTTGGAATATCTCCTCATCAGGCTAATCACGGTTTTTGACCCGGCTCTTTGGCCGGGTCTTTTTTTTGCCAGTTTCCCTGGCATGGCTTCAGGCTAATGAAGACTGTGTGTTGCTCGATGGCGCGCATGGTAGCAAAAGACCATCGCCAAAAGAAAGCCAGTCGAACGCTCTAGTCCAAACCTTTGCGAAATAGCGCTTGAGAATCAATCTCATAGATTCTAAGCTGGTGCGGCGTCAAGGATGACGCCCCCTCCCCCATGCAACAATTTTTGCATCCAGTCTTTACCAGACTCCTGTGTACTATAGCCGCCACAACACTCATATTCAGGCAAACAGACTATGACCGTGGCCTTGACCTCCATCAGGATCAGCACCGACTTCGACAGTGGCAATATCCAGGTTCTGGATGCCCACGATTCCCATCAGTTGTTGCTCGCTATCAAACCCGACACCCGTAGCCAACACTTCCAGTGGTTCCACTTCAAGGCCGAAGGCATGCACGTGGGCCACACCCATGTCTTTCGCCTGAGCAACGCGAGCAAATCGTCCTACCCACACGCGTGGAGCGGCTACAACGCCGTGGCGTCCTACGACCATATCAACTGGTTCCGTGTGCCTTCGCGCTTTGATGGTGAAATCCTGCATATCAGCCTTGAGACCCGCGAGAAGCACGCCTGGATTGCCTACTTCGAACCCTACAGCCGTGAGCGCCACGACTGGCTGATCGAGCAAGCCTTGACCCGCGCCGGGACTCAACTGCTGGCCACCGGTAAAAGTGTCGAAGGACGTGATATCCAACTGCTGCGTCGCGGCAAAGGTGGCGAAGGCCGCCGCAAGGTCTGGATCATCGCCCAACAGCATCCCGGCGAGCACATGGCCGAATGGTTTATGGAAGGCATCATTGAACGCCTGCAACAGGACGGTGACGCCGAGCTGAAAAAACTGCTGAAAGCCGCCGATTTGTACCTGGTGCCCAACATGAACCCGGACGGCGCGTTCCACGGCCACCTGCGCACCAACGCCGCGGGCCAGGACCTCAACCGCGCCTGGCAGAGCGCCAGCCAGGCGATCAGCCCGGAAGTGTTGTTCGTGCAGCAACAGATGGAACAATACGGCGTCGACCTGTTCCTCGATATCCACGGCGACGAGGAAATCCCCTACGTCTTCACCGCCGGCTGCGAAGGCAACCCCGGCTACACGCCGCGCATCGAGGCCCTGGAAAAACACTTCCGCAGCCACTTGAGCGGCCTGACCCGCGATTTCCAGACCACCTATGGCTACACCCGCGACCTGCCGGGCGAAGCCAACATGACCCTGGCGTGCAATGCCGTCGGCCAGCAGTTCGACTGCCTGTCCCTGACCCTGGAAATGCCCTTCAAGGACAACGACGACGCCCCCAACCCGCTCACCGGTTGGTCAGGTAAACGCTCGATGCAACTGGGCAAGGATGTGTTGAGCAGCGTGGCCGATATCGTCGACGTCTTGCGCTAAACCGAGTCGGTGGGCACCCGCCGACAATCCTCAGGCCCCAGCAACCGCCCATCCGCCGAGCGCAACTCCAGCGCTCGCAGCGGCTCGCCGTTGGCGCTGTCCACCATCACCGAGTGCGCCTCGCCTGCCCCATAGAAAAACCCCTCGCCCCACTGCCGCAATCCGATGATCACGTTGAACAGGCCCAGCCCCTTTTCCGTCAGTACGTACTCCTGGTACGCACTGCCATCCGACGCCGGCACGATTTCCAATACCCCATGGGCCACCAAACTGCGCAAGCGCGTGGACAAGATGTTCTTGGCCATTCCCAGGCTGCGCTGAAACTCACCAAAACGGCGAATCCCATCAAACGCATCGCGAATGATCAGCAGCGACCAGCCATCGCCAATCGCATCCAGTGAGCGCGCCACCGGGCATTCGGCGCTTTCAAAGCGGGTGAGCTTGACCATCGGGGCTGCCTGTCGTCGAACAAAAAAGTAGTTGCAATATAAAACCGGAATCCTTACGGTACAACTGGTTTCATTTTAAAACCACAAAGGTTATCCCCATGCCTTCCTCCCCCTTGAGTAACAAAGTGGTGATGCTGTTCGCCATCGCCTGTGGCCTGTCAGTGGCCAATGTCTACTACGCCCAGCCGTTGCTCGACGCCATGGCGCAAACCTTTGCCATGGACCACGCCACTGTCGGCATCATCATCGCCCTCACCCAGGTCGGTTATGGCGTGGGCCTGTTATTGCTGGTGCCGCTCGGGGACTTGCTCAACTGGCGCAAGCTGATCGTCAGCCAACTGCTGCTCTCCACGCTGGCCGTGCTGATGGTGGGATTGTCCTCAAACAGTTTCTGGCTGTTGGCCGGCATGGCACTGACCGGCCTGTTGGCGGTGGTCGCCCAAGTGCTAGTGGCTCTGGCCGCACATCTGGCGTCGCCCGAACAGCGCGGGCAGGTGGTGGGGTTGGTCACCAGCGGTATCGTGGTCGGTTTGCTACTGGCTCGCTCGGTGTCCGGCGTGATGGCCGACCTGGCGGGATGGCGCTCGGTTTACCTGCTGTCAGCGGGCATGACGCTATTGATGGCCGTCTTGCTGTGGCGCGTATTGCCAAGCACCGAACAACCGCGCGCCGCCGGCACTTATGGCGCGTTGATCCGCTCGGTCTTCAGCCTGTTCAAGGAGGAAAAGGTCCTGCGTGACCGCGCTGTGCTGGCGATGTTGATTTTCGCCGCCGGCACCGTCTTGTGGACGCCACTGGTACTGCCCTTGAGCGCCCCGCCGCTGTCGCTTTCCCACACAGAAATCGGCCTGTTCGGACTTGCTGGCGCCGCCGGAGCGCTCGGTGCTGCACGCGCCGGTCGCTTGGCCGACAAAGGCTTTGCCCAGTGGACCAGCGGCACGGCATTGCTGCTGATGCTGCTGTCCTGGGTTGCCATCGGCTTTACCCAATCGTCGCTGTGGGCATTGGTGCTCGGCGTGATTGTGTTCGACTTGGGCCTGCAAGCCGTGCATGTCACCAGCCAAAGCCTGATCTACGCCGTGCGCCCTGATGCCCAGAGTCGATTGGTGGCCGGCTACATGCTGTTTTACTCGGTGGGCAGTGCGCTGGGCTCCATCAGCGCAACCGCACTGTATGCCTGGGGCGGTTGGATCGGTGTGTGTGGCCTCGGCGCCGCCATCAACCTGCTGGCACTGATCTACTGGCTGGCCACACTGCCCGCCAAACCTGTTTCAGTCCTTGCTGCCGGTCATGCTTTGCAGCACGCCGTCGCGGCGGATCAAGCCATGGAACAACGCCGCCGCCAGGTGCAACAGCACTGTCAGGAATAGCAGATAGGCCAGAAACCCGTGTGCCCTGCGCAGCACCGCGAACAACGGCGCGTTCGCCCCCACCAGTGCCGGCAACTGTACCGAACTGCTGAGCATCACCGGGTCGCCCGCCGCCGAAATCATCGCCCAGCCCAGCAGTGGCAATACCAGCATCAACGCATACAACACCAGATGGGACGCCTTGGCCGCCAGCGCTTGCCACAGCGGCAAGTCAGCAGGCAACGGCGGTTGGCGCGTAGAGAAGCGCACGACCAAACGCACGATCACCAAGGCCAGGATCGCGATACCCAACGGCTTGTGCAGGTGGATCAACCACTCATGCCGCTCCGAAACCGAGGCCGCCAGACCCGCGCCGATAAACAGCATAGCGATGACCATCAGCGCCATCAGCCAGTGCAGCAGGCGCGCCAGGGGCGCAAAAAACCGGGGTTGGGCATTCATGGCTTCGACTCCTGAGGGGCGCTGTGCAACGGGCTGACTTCACCAGCACGACGCAGGTACGAGCTGGCGTACGCCGCCGAACGGGCTGCCAGCAACGGGTCATTGGAGGCTTCGATGCCGCTGGGCAGAATCAGTGGATCAAAGTTGATATCGCGGCAATCGCCATCCGCCTGCGGCTGGCTGCTTTGCAGCACCAGGGTGCCGGCGTTGATGACTTTATGCTCGCCGGTCCAGGCCTTGCTTGCATCGTCCACGGGGTCGCCGGGGTTGGCCAGGGTCATGTTCAACTGCCAGCGCAGCGGCCCGCTCGACAGGCGCTGGACCAGGTCCTTTTCCAGGAAATCACCGCCCGCAGGCGCGGTATCGCCCGCCGCATCCTGGCTCTGCGGCACCACGCCCCAACGCACGGCCTGGCGCTTGCCATCGGCCCCTACCAGGAAGAACGCGTTAATGCCGTTGTAGGTTTCGGTCGCATAACTGGCCGAAGGCTTGGCGGTCTTGACCCACGCCAGGAACGGCGCCGTCTCGGGATGAGCAGCAAAAAATGCCGGCATGCTCGCCGGGTCAGGCTTGCCGGTGGCAGGCTGCGGCGCACCGGCCTTGAGCATTTGGTAGAACGCCTCGGGCGTGCCCACCGGGAACACCGGCATGCTGTTCATGCCGGTGCGCCATTGCTGGCCGTTGGCCTGGCTGAACTGCACGGCAAAACTGCGGATCGGCACACTGCTGTCCGGCGCGTAGGGGTTACCGCTCGGCAAGGCGAACCGTCCGATCAACGGCGTCTTGGACTCGCTGAACACCTGGGCGCTGGAGTAGGCGCGGGCTTCTGCACTGCTCTCGAAATACCCGGCCACGCACACGCCCTTGGCGTGGTTACGCCGAAAGCCTGGGTGCACGCCGTTGTTGGTTTCCAGGGCATTGACCAGGGTTTTCGGGCGCAAGCGCTGTGGGTCGAGGGTGCCGTTGACGTAGGCAAAAGCCCCCGCCATAACCGCAACCACGGCACCGATACCTGCCAGGCGCGCGATCAGGCTCGCAGTGCTCAGCGGAGGACGGGGCGGTGATGAGTGATCTACCATGAAGGAACTCCAGGGCCAAAGGCCTTAGGGGGTAAACATAAGGTCGGAGCATTAAGACGAACGCCGATCGGCTCTATTCCCTGGCCTTTGATTTATTTCCCTGGATTGGGAATAACCTTCAACGCCGCACGTCTCTCTAGTCCCAGCGTAGTGACCAGCCAGATTCCCATGCATGAACTCGACGAACAGTTACGTGAACTCATCCCAAGGCTACGGCGCTTTGCCGTGTCCCTGACCCGTAACGCCAGCAGCGCCGACGATCTGGTGCAGTCGACCCTGGAACGGGCGATCATCAGTTGGGCCGACAAACGCGTCGAAGGCGACTTGCGCGCCTGGCTGTTTTCGATCCTCTACCGGCAGTTCCTCGACGCCCACCGCCGCACCCGCCGCTATGCGCGCATGCTGGAGTTCTTCACCGGGCGTGACGATGCACAGCCGTCGGTGGAACGCACGGTGATCGCCCAGTCGACCCTGCAAGCCTTCGATCAACTCAACACCGAGCAGCGTGCGCTGCTGCTGTGGGTTTCGGTCGAAGGCCTGAGCTACAAGGAAATAGCCGACATCCTTGATGTGCCCATCGGCACCGTGATGTCGCGCCTGTCCCGGGCACGCCAAGCCCTGCGTCAACTCAGTGATGGCGAAATTGCCAGCCCTTCCCTGCGGATACTCAAATGATCAGCCTGCCCCCCAGCGAACGCGATTTGCATGCCTACGTCGATCACCAACTGCTGGAGAGTGATCGCCGCGTGCTTGAAACCTACTTGGCGGCCCACCCGGACGTCGCCGCCCAGGTCCACGCCTGGCAACACGACGCGCAGTTACTGCGCGCTGCGCTGGGCGGTGCCCTGCAACAGCCGGCCAACCCGGACCTGGACCCGGCACTGATCCGCCAGCGCATCAAGCGCCAATCACGACGCCACTTGGCTACGGCCGCCGTGCTGCTGATCGCCGTCAGCCTCGGGGGAGTCGGTGGCTGGCACGTCCGTGAGGCCACCCAGCCTGCCCAACTGCCCATGGCCGATGCGATGCAGGCGTTCCGCCTGTTTGCCCAGGACGGCATCATGCCCGCCGACTATAAGGTGCAGGGCGGCGGCACGATGCAAGCCTGGCTCGACCGCTATTTCAACCAAGCGCATCGCCTGCCCGACTTGAGCGCCTCAGGATTCACGCCGGTCAGCGGGCGCCTGCTCACCACCGAACAAGGCGCCGCCGCCATGGTGCTGTATGAAGACCCGCAAGGCCGGCGCATCAGTTTCTACATCCGCCCACCGGGACCGGAAAACGGTTTCCTGCCAAGGGGCAGCCGCAGTGCCGATGGCTTACAGGCGCAATACTGGTCGGGTGCTGGCTACAACTATGCGGTGGTCAGTCCGGTGGATCAGCCTGGCCCGCCGCAGCTGAAGTTCTAGAAACCGACGTCGAGCACCACGTTGTCCACGTAGGTGCCGCCGGGAGGCGTGGTCTGGTCGGTGTAGATCCGGGCGTTGTAGTTGAACACCTGGCTGCCGGTGCCCAGACCATTGCCGGGGTTGATCTCGGCTGTACTGCTGGCCCGACGAGCTGAACCGACACTGCCCCACCGGGTCGTGCCGGCGCTTTTGAAGATGTCATAGGCCAGGTAGTTGCTGCCCGAGATCATTCGCCGCCGACCGCCCACGCTGGCGGCGTTTTGGCCGTCGCTCAAGCCTACGGTGTAGGCACTGCCCTTGGTGCAGGCGATATTGATGGTCTGCCCGGTTACGGCGGTAAATCCGCTGATGACCGGGGCGCTGCCAAAGCTGATATTCGGCGCGGTGATCTGGCAGTCGTTGGTGACCGTCATGCTCACTGTCAGGCTCGCCACCGGCGGGTTGGAACTCTTGTCGCGCGCCAGGCACGCATTGCCCAGGCTCAGGAGTGAGCAGTAATCCCAACTCCAGACAATGTTCAAGGTCTCCGTATAGACCCCCGCCGCCACGTTGCTGCCGGTAATACTGCCGACATATAACGGCAGGGTTTTGGCACCGGGCCCGGCGACCAAGCCAAAGGACGAGGCAATGCCATTGGTACCAAAATCGAAAGCCACCCCGCGATTGATAGGGAAACTGGCGCTGTTATTGCCATAGATCGTGTAACCGATCACGTCTCCGGTCGGTCCCACCATACCTGACGTGGCAGAGGTAATAGTGGCAACGAAGTGGTCGCTGCCCGGCACCAGCGCGATCAGGGTCGGTGTGCAGCGCAGCCCGGCATTGGCAGTGGAACTGCCTTGCACCGTCGTGTTCACCGCCATTGAGCTGACGGAGCCAAAACTGACCGGCGCGGTCGCCACCACCGAGCAAGCGGCCGACGCACTACCGCAGAGCAGCAAACTGCCTATCAACGCAATGCGGCGCCCTCTCATTGGCACACCAACGGCCCAATCAACGGCACGCCCTGTTGTTGCTCGTCCATCTCGAACCGCGCCTGGCACGTACGCCCTTCACCCAACGTGACCTGCAACGTGTTATGGGCCGAGAGGTTTTCCAGGTACACCAGGCCATCCCAGCCCACCACCGCCTGCTGGCCGCTTTGCTCATGCACCACCAGGCTGCCCAGGGGCAACTCCTGATGCTGGGTGTCCACCAGCGTGACACTGGCCGCGAGCACTCGACGCAATGGAAACTCCAGCAAGTAGCCGCTGCCACGGCGCACCGACACACGCTGCTCCACATTCGGGCTCTGCACGTTGAGCGGGAGGTTCAGCGGATCGATTTCATATTTGCCGCGGTAATACGCACTGCTCCAGGGCACCAGCAAGTGGCCGTTGCGATCGGTCTCGCCGACCAACTGGTTTTCATAGCGCACCGGAATCCCAGCGAAACCCTGGGTACTCACCACCACAAAGGCGTCGTTGATACGGTTGGCGGCAAACATATCGCCGCCCATCCACACCAGCGAGCCACTGGCATCCGCCCAGCGCGTCTCGGCGTCGCTGCTGCCATATACGCCGGCCTGCAACTGCACCGACTGCAAGCGCCAGGTCAGGTCGGCCTGCCGGTAGGTCGGGCCATCGCCCTGGGCATAACCGAGGTTGTAGCCCACCCCACCTTCGCTCGGCACCGCACGGCTGTAATTGAGGCGCTGGCGGCTGGCGCCATCTTTGCTGCGCTCGGTACTCACGGCCAGGCTGCCGTTGAGGTCGAACGGGATAACCAGCTGCGCCTGCATCGCCCAGTTGCTGTCACCGATCTCACGGTTGGCCGACAGGTAGAAACTGGTGTTGTGCCACAGCGGCTTGCTCCAACTCAGGTTGAGCAAGCGCGTGCGCGAATCGTCCGCTGCCTGCACGTCGAAGTAACCTACGCCCAGACTGCCGAAACGCTCAAGGTTGAGGCTCAAGGTCACCTGCTCACTGCGCTTGCTGAGACTGGCGTAAGGGGTGTCGACCAGGGTCAGGTCGGCGTACTCATCGCGCCGCTCGACCCGCTGGTACGACAGGCTGTAGCGCGTGCTGTTGTATGAATACCCCAGGCTCAGTTGCTGGCCGCTGCGCCCTTCGAACTGGCTTTGGCTGACGGCGGTGTTGAGCACGCCGAAGTTGCCCAGCCGCAAGTTGCCACCCAGGCCGCCGAGGGTCAGGTCACTGGACGCCTCGGCATGGCTTTCCAGGGTCAGGTTGTCGGAATAACCATAACGAAAGGTGCCGCTGGCGACGCCAGGCCCGTAGGCAAAATCTTTCAAGGTGTATTCCCGGCGCAAGGAACCGGCGGCCACCGAGAAATCCGTCAGGCCTTTTTGCAGCAGCGAACTCGTCACATAAAACGGCACCGTGGTTGACACCTGGCGACCCAACGCGTCGGTGGTCACCACCACTGCCTCACCCGCACCATTGATAAACGGCACGTTGGTCAGGGTGTAAGGCCCTGGTTGCAGCAGTGCACTGTCGGATTTGTAGCCGTTGATAAACAGGTCCACCGAGGACGGCACGGCAGCTTCACCGGCAAATTGCGGCAAGGGGTAGGTCACCAGGTCCGGGCGCACGGCGAAGTCCCGTGAAAACTGCACACCGCCCAGGCGTACCGAGCTGCTCCAGGGCAAAGCACCGCTGATCACGTCACCGGCCTCGTAGGTCAGTAGCCGCTCATCATCGGAGAAACGCCAGGTTGTGTCATAACGCCGGTAGCCATTGTTGAAGGTACTGCTGCTGACACCCTCGGCCAGGGTCTGGCGATACTGGCCGGTATTGGACAAGGTACCCCAGTTGTCGAACAGTCGCACTTCGTTCCAGGCGGCGAGGTAGCTGCCGCCTTCGTCAGTGTCGTTGAAGTACAGGTCATAGTTGAGCAAGGCGCCGAAACTGCTCATCGCCTGGGTACGGGGATAGGTGTTGCGGTTGCCGATGAATTGCTCCTTCAACCACGCCGGCGGCACATCCAGCAGCAGCCGCTGGCCGTTGCTGTCGTAATCACTGTGCAGGCCGGGGATCCGGTCCAGCGCCACGCTGCCGCTCAGTTCACCGGGCAGCGTCATGCCCACATCCTGCAACGCACTGGCGGGCACATAGAGCTGACCGGCGCGTTGATCGACCGCGATGACGCGGCCGGTGTCCATCTGATTGACCACCAGCTCCAGAAACAACTGTGCATCGGCGACAGCCTCCATACTGCTCGGCGGCGGTGGCAGGTCGCCAGCCACGCCCTGGGGCGCAACCATTGCGGCCCATAGCCCGCTTACCACTGCTACCGACGGCCATAGACGACGAGCCCGACCACGACTCACACATGGCGTTGTGTCCTTCAATGGACATCTCCATCCGCTTAAATCCCGGCGCTTCCCGCCCCGCTACACCCGGCTACCGCTTTGGCGCGAGGTTCTCCAGCTGTTGCGCACCGTTGATCCTGACCTGCAGGGGCTGGTCTGCCGACAGCCCATCCGGCACCGGCCAGCGCATGGTTGCGCCTGGCAAGACATAGCCGAGCAGGCCGTCCACCAAGGGCCGTGTCTGCCCGCCCTGCTTGAATGAAGCATCGGTGAGGCGCGCATGCACGGCGCCCTGGTTGCGTACTTCGAGATAGTTGCGCCCCGCCACCGTCACTTTCTGCCAACTCAAGTCCGGCTTGCCGGCGCCCTTGGGATCACGTTGGCGTGTGCTGTCCTCTTTGCTCCACAGCCCCGCGCCATAGGCGAACAGCGGCACCGAATAACGCATCTGAAAGCGAATGGCTGCTGCGGTGTTCTTGCCCTCAGGCGGCGTGGGCACCTGCAACGGCGAAGGGATTTCATCGATGATGATGCGGTAGGCCAACTCTTGCCCCGGTGGCACTTCACGGGTGCGGGTCAGGCGTACCAGTTGTTTTTGCCCCGGCTCGATGCGTGCCACGGGCGGGCTGCCGATCACATCGCGCTGGTTCTGGTATTGCTCGTCGTAGCCGCTCTGGCTCCACGCAAATACACGAATCTGCAGGCTCGCGGTTTCGCTCCCACGGTTTTCCAACCACAGTGCGCTGGCCTGTTGATCAGCCTCCAGCACCGGGTCAATGGGCCAGATCAACACCGAGCTGGCCGCCTGCACAAACCCCGCCGTGCACGCGGCACTCAAGGCAATACCCGCGGCCCACAACCGCCGGGAAGGTGAACGCATAACCCCACTCCTTATACCGATAGCCTTACCACGTCAGCTGCACCTGCAGCGTGTCGCTGTATGTCCCCCCAGGCTGATTGCCCGGCAATTGCACCCGCCCGTAAATGGGCAGGTTGATGTTATTGGCATCGCTGTAGGCCACGTTGACGCTCTGGCCGATCCCCAGGCTTTGGCTGAACGCCGCGTCCCGAAACAGCTGGTAAGCCACCCGCGCGCTGCCGCTGTTGAGCTGCAAATTGCGCCCGGTGCTGCTGTGCAGGCCGCCGTCGACGCTCATGCTCAGCGTCACCCCCGGCGTGCATTGCAAGGTGACGCCCCCGGTCAGCGCCGCCGTGACTGTGCTGGTGGCCAGGGCCGAATAACTGCCGTAGGTCAGCGCGCCGTAATTGGAGCCCCCGCCCACAATCAGGCAACCCGGTGTGATGGTCGCGCTCACCTGAAAGCTCTGGCTGGTCACCGCCGACAACGGCAGCGGCACCGCCAGCGCACAGGCCAGCAACGCTCTGAGCCACATCGCTAGAACGTCAGTTCCACAGCCACGGTGTCGGTGTAGGTGCCGGCTGGCAGCCCCGCCTTGCCCACCGCCCGACCGTAGAGGTTGACGGTCTGCGCCACGCCGGTACTGGTGGCGAGGGTGATCACGCCGTCAATCGCGAGCAGCGCGGAGTGGCCGCTGTCGGTGTAGAAGTCGTAGGGCACGAAGTTGCCCGCACCGTCGGCCAATGCACGGCTGCCACCGGGAGAGGCACCGTCATGCGCACCCGCGCGCACCTTGACCGCTGGCGTGGTGCCGCTCGAACACAGGATCGACAGCGCCCCGCCGGTGCCGGTGCCGCCAAGCAATTGGGCATCGGCGTTGGTGAACAGGCTGTTGGTGGTGCCGAAGTTCAAGCTACCGAAGTTCAGCCCGGTCGCCGCCCCGGAACCGTTGACCTGGCAACTCGCGATCAATATCAGGCTGGAGGTGATCTGCCCGGTGACCGTGGTTGCCGCATTGAGGTTGGAGGCCATCGCCAGCCCCAGCGCGCAAGCGCCTAATCGCGAAACAAGTACATGCATGGTGTTCATCCTCTTGAGTTACCAGTCCAGTGTCACCGTCAACGTGTCGGTGTAGATCCCTGCCGGTAAGGCACTGGTATTTGCCACCACGGAGCCAAACACCGGGATCGGTATCTGGGTGCCCTTGGCCACGACAAAATTGCGTTGCTGGCCGATGCTGTAGGTGCTGCGGCCCTGTGGATCGGCGGACAGCCGATACGGAATCATCTGACGCCCATTGCTCAGGCGCCGCGTGGTGCCATCGCCGTTGGTGCCGCCGTCGATGGTCACGGTAAAGCTCGAGACGGACGGGTTGCACGACACCGCCAACGGCGCTTTTTCGCCATCGGTGACGCCTGCGCCCAGCGTGTTGTTCCAGGTCGGGCCCTGGCTGCCGAAGTCGAGCATCGCCGTACCGCCCGTGGGGTTGACCGGCGCGCTCTCGACGCCTTTGCTCACTTCGCAACTGGCGGTGATCACCAGCCGCGCCTGGATAAACCCGGTCGCGACAGCCGCCTGCGCGTCATCCGCCAGCACCAGCAGGCCGCCCATGGCCACAACGGCCAGATAGCGGCTCACCATGTGACCGTGACCTTGAGCAGGTCGGTGTAGCGGCCGACGGCGGGGATGTCCTTGAGCGGCTCGATGCGGCCATACAGCGGCAGGTCAACGAAGCCTGCGTCCGGCACGCGACCACTGATCGGCACATCCACCGGCAACGGCACGCGCCGCGCGGCGTCGGCATAAATACGATAGGGAATGGGTTTTATCGAAGGGGTGGCGCTGAGGTAACGCACTTCACCGGTGCCGCCGTGCAGGCCGCCATCTACGCGCACCTGATACGGCGTGTCGGGGTTGCACTCCAGGCGCGGCTGGCGCTGGCTGATCAGTGCCGCACTCAGGGGCCCGGCCGGGTCATCCAGACGCGCGCCGCTGCCGAAATCCAATACGCCAAGTTGCTCGATGCCAGCGCTGCGGGTGGTGCCCACCAGCTGGCAGCCCCGCTGCACGTCGATACGCACCTCCACCTGGAGTTGTGCACCTGAAGCCGTGCTGCAGAGCATCGCGCCCATGACTGCCAATACTGCTCGTCCCTTCACTGCCCCAAATCCTTGTACAGGGGTGACTGCTGTGTAGGAGGTTAGTCACTCAGCGAGAAACTGCCAGTCTGGGCAGGTTTACAACCGTGACATGCCTTTTCGAGATGGCATGCAGCGCCCTTCTCTATTGGTCAAAACGCAGCCGTCGCCCTAAAGTGGGCGACCACCGAAACACAGAGTGATTTGCATTGGCCGCGTTTTCCCTGATCCGTCGCCTGCTCGGTAAGAAAACCGACGCCCTCGACGCCTCGCCCATCCCTGCGTTCTTCCAGCAAAAAGCCGAGCAACAGGGGTATACCCTCAGCGCCGGGCAAACCCGAGCCATCGCTGCCCTGGCCCGAGAAACCCGCCTCCTGCTCGCCGGCCAGCCCACCCGGAGCCTGTACCTGCACGGGCCGGTGGGACGCGGCAAAAGCTGGTTGCTGGACGGGTTCTTCCAGGCGTTACCAATGGCCGAGAAGCAGCGCGTGCACTTCCATGATTTTTTCGCCCAACTGCATCGCGGCATGTTCACGCATCGTGAGCAGAACGATGCGCTGGCCGTGACCCTCGATGAACTGCTGACGGATTGCCGAGTGCTGTGTTTTGACGAGTTTCACGTCCACGACATCGGCGACGCCATGCTGATCACGCGGCTGTTCAAAGCCTTGTTCCAACGCGGCGTGCTGGTGCTGGTAACGTCCAACTATGCGCCACAGGGGCTTCTGCCCAACCCGCTGTACCACGAGCGCTTCAAACCGGTGATCGACCTGATCGATGCACGCATGGAGGTGCTGGAAGTCAGTTCGCCCCAGGATTTTCGCAGCCTGCCCCAGGCCCAGAGCGCACAACGCTTCACCAGCGGTCAGTACGTTTGGCCAGGCAAGGCGAGCCAGCGCGAAGCCTTGGGTCTTCCCGCTGCCGACTGCCCGCCGCAGCCCCTGGCCGTCGGCAACCGGACCTTGATCTGCCGCCGCCACGCAGGCCGCTCCATCGCGTTCACCTTCAGCGATCTTTGCGAGCAATTGACCGCAGTCATGGACTACCTGCTGCTGTGCCAGGACTACGATCACTGGATGATCGACGGCCTGCCGCAACTGGCGGACTGCCCGATCGCCGTGCAGCAACGCTTTATCAACCTGGTGGATGTGCTCTACGACCGCGACAAGCACCTGATATTGATCGGCGAGCAGCCCCTCACGATTGCCCTGGGCGGCCAGGCTATCGACCTCGCCCGCACTGCCAGCCGTCTGGGACAATTGCAACAGGCTGACCCGCAACCCGCGCACGAACCGGTATCATGAGCGTCATTTACGCCTTCTAGCCGAGTGACCGCGCCGTTCATGCATACCCTCGCCCAACTCAAGGCCGGCCAATTGGCCGGTATCACCCGCCTGGATCTGTCCTGCGGGCTGACTGAATTCCCTCGGGAAATCTTCGAACTGGCCGACTCCCTGGAGATCCTCAACCTCAGCGGTAACGCCCTGAGCCAACTGCCCGACGACTTGCACCGCCTGCCCCACCTGCGCGTGCTGTTCTGCTCGGACAACCGGTTCACCGAGTTGCCGGCAAGCCTTGGCCAATGCGCCAAGCTGAGCATGATCGGCTTCAAGGCCAACCAGATCAGCTACGTGCCCCCCGCCGCGTTGCCGCCGTTGTTGCGCTGGTTGATCCTGACCGACAACCATATCAGCGAACTTCCCGAAGAACTGGGCAAGCGACCGCTCCTGCAAAAACTGATGCTGGCCGGCAACCAACTGGCGCACCTGCCGGCAAGTCTGGCCAACTGCCACAATCTTGAATTGCTGCGCATCGCCTCCAACCGCTTCACCCAATTGCCGGATTGGCTGCTGGCACTGCCGAGCCTGACCTGGCTGGCCTATGCCGGTAACCCCGTGGAAATGGCCGTGGACGTAACGACCGATGACGCCACGCCGAATATTCCCTGGTCCGAACTGGAACTGGCCGAAGTCCTCGGCGAAGGCGCTTCCGGCGTTATCCGCAAAGCCCTGTGGAAACCGTCAGGCCAGCCCGTTGCGGTCAAACTCTATAAAGGCAGCATCACCAGCGACGGCTCGCCGCTGCATGAAATGCAGGCCTGCATCGCCGCCGGGCTGCACCCCAACCTGATCAGGGTAGAGGGCCGCGTGGTCGGCCACCCGGATGAACAGGCCGCACTGGTCATGGACCTGATCGACCCGAGCTACCGCAACCTCGCGGCCCTGCCGAGCCTGGCGTCGTGCACCCGCGACATCTATGAACCGGCTACGCGCTTCAGCCTGGAAGTGGCACTGCGCATAGCGCGAGGTATCGCGTCGGTTGCCGCGCACTTGCACCGGCACGGCATCACCCATGGCGACCTGTATGGCCACAACATTCTGTGGAATGCAGCCGGCGACTGTTTGCTGGGGGATTTTGGCGCGGCGTCGTTCCATGCCACGGCGGATAGCGTGCAAACCAGGGCGTTGCAGCGGATTGAAGTGCGGGCGTTTGGGATTTTGCTGGGGGAGTTGTTGGAGCGGGTTGAGGATCAGGTAAGTGATGGGCTGGTCGCGCTGCAAATACGCTGCTGTCAGCCCGATGTGTTGGCGCGGCCGGGGTTCGACGAAATAACGCAGACCCTGTAGGAGCCCGGCGGGCCGGACTCCCGAGAGGTTTTTTTAGCCCGCCAACCCGACAAACATATCCTGCACGTCATCATGGTTGTCCAAGCCTTCGAGGAAGGCTTCAACCTCGGCCATCTGCTCATCGCTCAAACCGCTCACCGGGTTTTTCGAGAGGTAGCCCAGCTTGGCCGACAGCACGGTGAAACCCTGCTCCGGCAAGGCTTTTTGTACGGCATCGAGGTCGGTGGTCTCGGTGATGAACAGGGTAGTGCCTTCTTCTTCACCCTCTTCGAAATCCTGGGCACCGGCTTCGATGGCGGCTATTTCCGGATCGGCGTCCGGGCTGTCCGGCGAGGCTTCGATCAGGCCGACGTGGTTGAAGTCCCAGGCCACGGAGCCGGAAGCGCCCAGTTGGCCCTTGCGGAAGGCCACGCGGATTTCCGCCACGGTGCGGTTGATGTTGTCGGTCACGCACTCGACGATCAGCGGCACCTGGTGCGGCGCGAAGCCTTCATAGGTGACGCGGTGGTATTGCACGGTTTCGCCGAGCAGACCGGCGCCTTTCTTGATGGCGCGGTCCAGGGTTTCCTTGGGCATCGAGGCCTTTTTGGCCTGTTCCACCACCAGACGCAGGTGGGCGTTGGTGGAGGTGTCGGCGCCGTTGCGGGCGGCGATGGTGATTTCTTTCACCAGCTTGCCGAAGATCTTGCCCTTGGCATTGGCTGCCGCTTCTTTATGTTTGACTTTCCACTGTGCGCCCATGACTCACTCTCTTTTGTCCATCGCGCCCAAACGTCTACTGGCCGGCGCTTTGGGGGCAGAGTTTATAGCGCAAAAACGCAACGTTCCACCAAAAAACCGTCAGGGCGCCAACTCGAAAAACGCCTGAATCAGGCGCAACGACCGACGTCGCTCCATGCAGCCGAGCATGTGCCGGTTCACCAGCCCATCGCCCTGGACCGGCACCGCACGCACGCGCGGGTCCGGACTGACCTCCATGGACGACACCACGCCTACGCCCAACTCAGCGGCGACGGCTTCGGTCACCGCTTCACGGCTGTCCAACTCCAGTAGCACCTTAGGCTGTACGCCGGTTGCGGCACAGGCGTCATCGAACGTACGCCGGGTGATGGAACTGGGCTCGCGCAGCACCATGATCACCTCATTGAGCTGCTCCAGGCGGATCCCCTTGGGCAGCGCCGCCCACGGGTGACTGGCCGGCACCAGCGCGCAAATCCGTGATTCACTCAGAGGCTGCAGGTGCAGGCCATTGCGTGGTTCCACCTCGGTAAGCACCGCCACATCCGCATGCTCGGACAACAGCGCCGCCAAGGTTTCCTGGGCATTGCCCAAGCGCAGGTTCACGGTGATGCCGGGGTAGCGCGCGCGCAAGCTGGCGATCATCGGCATGACCAGATGCGGGCCATCCGCTGCAACTTCGAGACGCCCGGTGAGCAATTGGCGATTGGCCTCCAGCATCGTTTGCGCTTCGTCCACCAGGCCGAAGATGGCCCGGGTGATCGCCGCCAACCGCGCGCCCTCCTCCGTCAACTCCACGCGCCTGGCGGTGCGGCGCAGCAACGGAATCTGGTAGTGCTCTTCCAGCGCCTTGATATGCCCGGTCACCGCCGGCTGGCTGATGAACAGCCGCGCCGCCGCACGGGTAAAACTGCCCTCGCGGGCCACGGCATCGAACGCACGCAATTGAAACAGGTTCATAGCTATCGGCCTCACTGATAGCTCGCATAACAACAAACAATTTGATTGATGACAAGCCAAACTGCAATTTAGGCGCCGTAGATTCATCCGATGCTTCGCGAGGACTTGTAATGACGACGCCCATCCTGCTCACGCCCGGCCCGCTGACCACCTCCGCCCGCACCCGCCAGGCCATGATGGTGGATTGGGGCTCCTGGGACGACCGCTTCAACCAGCTCACCGCCAGCGTCTGCGAGCAGTTGCTGGCAATCATCGACGGCGCGGCCAGCCACTACTGCGTACCGTTGCAAGGCAGCGGCACCTTCGCCGTTGAAGCCGCCGTCGGCACCCTGGTGCCGCGCAACGGTAAGGTGCTGGTGCTGATCAACGGCGCCTACGGCAAACGCCTGGCGAAAATCTGCGAAGTGCTCGGCCGCGAGTTCAGCACCTTTGAAACCGCCGAAGACCAACCCACCACCGCTGCCGATGTGGACCGCCTGCTGCAAGCCGACCCGACCATCACACACGTCGCGCTGATCCATTGCGAGACCAGCACCGGCATCCTCAATCCGCTGGCCGAGATCGCCCAGGTCGTGAAGCACCACGGCAAGCGCCTGATCATCGACGCCATGAGTTCATTCGGCGCGCTGCCCATCGATGCCCGCGAAGTACCGTTCGATGCGCTGATCGCCGCGTCAGGCAAGTGCCTGGAAGGTGTACCGGGGATGGGTTTTGTCTTCACCGATAAACAGGCACTGGCTGCGGCCCAAGGCAATTGCCACTCCCTGGCGATGGACCTGTTCGACCAGCACGCCTACATGGCCAAGACCGGCCAATGGCGCTTCACCCCGCCAACCCACGTGGTGGCGGCCCTGCACGCAGCGCTGCTGCAATACGCCGAGGAAGGCGGCTTGCCCGCCCGCCATCAACGCTATGCACGCAACTGCCAGGCACTGCTCGACGGCATGGCCGAACTGGGCCTGCGCAGCTTCCTGCCGGCGCAAATCCAGGCGCCGATCATCGTCACCTTCCACGCCCCGCACGACCCGCGCTACCAGTTCAAGGACTTCTACGAACGGGTCAAGGCCAAGGGTTTCATCCTGTATCCGGGCAAGTTGACCCAGGTGGACACCTTCCGCGTGGGCTGCATCGGGCATGTGGATGCAGCCGACATGCACGCCGCCGTCACCGCCATCGCCGACGTACTGCACGCCATGGGCATCACCCTTTCTTCTTCCGGAGCACACGCATGAACTATCAGAACCCCAACACCCTGCAAGCGGTGATCCTCGACTGGGCCGGCACCGTGGTCGATTTCGGCTCTTTCGCTCCCACGCAGATCTTCGTCGAGGCCTTTGCCGAGTTCGACGTGCAAGTCTCCATCGAAGAAGCCCGTGGCCCGATGGGCATGGGCAAGTGGGACCACATCCGCACCCTTTGCGACCAACCGCAGGTTGCCGAACGCTACCGCAAGGCGTTCGGCCGCATGCCAACCGATGACGACGTTACCGCCATCTACCAGCGCTTCATGCCGTTGCAGATCGAGAAGATCGCCGAACACTCGGCGCTGATCCCCGGCGCCCTCGACACCATTGCCCGGCTGCGTGTGCAAGGCATCAAGATCGGTTCCTGCTCCGGCTACCCCAAGCAAGTCATGGATAAAGTCGTCGCCCTGGCCGCCACCAACGGCTACATCGCCGACCACGTGGTTGCCACCGATGAAGTGCCCAACGGTCGCCCCTGGCCGGCCCAGGCCCTGGCCAACGTGATCGCGCTGGGTATCGATGATGTGGCGGCGTGCGTGAAGGTCGACGACACCGTGCCAGGCATCCTCGAAGGCCGTCGCGCCGGCATGTGGACCGTGGCCCTGACCTGCTCCGGCAATGCGCTGGGCCTGAGCTACGAACAGTTCCGCAGTTTGGACGCCGCGACCCTGGCCAGCGAGCGCCAACGCATCGAGGCAATGTTCGAAGGCTCGCGCCCGCACTACCTGATCGACACCCTCAATGACCTGCCTGCGGTCATCAGCGACATCAACGCACGGCTGGCCCGTGGGGAAATGCCGCAGAGCCACTGACCGAGGTCAAAACCACGGCATTTACGCCAGGCAAACCGCTCAAAACCGGCATACAGTTAAAGGACTCCATCACCAAAGAATGGACGTTTGCCCTGATGAGTGAGGAAACCAGCGATGCCGTGGAAAAACTCCGATACACGTTACAGCACCATGTCGATCGCGTTGCACTGGTTGATGGTGGTGCTGCTGGCGGTGGTCTACGCCTGCATTGAACTACGCGGCCAGTTTCCCAAAGGCAGCGGTGCGCGGACGTTGATCGTCGAGATGCACTTTATGTTCGGCCTCACGGTGTTTGTGCTGGTGTGGTTGCGGTTGTTCGCACGCAGCCTTGGCGTGGCGCCGAAGATCGTACCGGCACCGCCGCAATGGCAGAGCCTGTTGGCGACCCTGATGCACGTCGCGCTCTACGCATTGATGATCGGCATGCCGATTGCCGGTTGGCTGATCGTCAGTGCCGAGGGGCATTCGGTGATGTTCTACGGGATGGAATTGCCGCCGTTGATTGGTGAGAACAAGGCACTGGCCAAGGAGATCGAAGGCTGGCATGTGTGGTTCGGCAAGGTCGGTTATTGGCTGATCGGGCTGCATGCGCTGGCGGGGATTGCCCACCACTACATCCTGCGGGACAACACGGCGTTACGCATGATGCCAGGCAAGCGCGCTAACCCATGAAGCCCCGGTTGCCCTGAAGGCCGCCGGTGTGGACGAAGATCAGGCGAGTGCCGGGGGTGAAGCGCCCGGCCTCGATCTGTTGCTTCAATGCGAGTAAGGCCTTGCCGGTGTAGAGCGGCTCCAAGGGCAAGCCGCAGGCTTGTTGCGTGGCGTCGATGAAGTCGAGCAGTACCGGGTCGACGTTGGCGAAGCCACCTCGGCTGGCGTCCAGCAGCTCATAGCCGCCCTGCACAAGGGCGTCGACGTTCTGTGCCACGCCGTGGTCATCCGGCACCGCCATGGCGCCATACACCGGGTGCGCGCCCGCTTCCGCCAGCACCAAACCGGCCAAGGTCGTCCCCGTACCCGCCGCCAACCACCACGCGTCGTAATCCGCCCAGCCCAGCGTGGGTAACTGCGCGCGAGCCTGCTCGACCAGCACACCACAGCCTATGGCACCGGCAAGCCCGCCACCGCCTTCGGGCACGGGATGGAGATCGGGATATTGCTCGCGCCAAGGTTGCCAAAAGCCCGGCTCATGCCGCGCACGATAGCCGCCATACCCCAGCCAATGCAGCTGCATGCCGAAGGCTTCCAGGTCTTGGATTGTGGGAGTGTCTTGAGGATGCCCGCGCAGCAGGCCAACCGTGGGGAAACCAAAGCGTTTGCCCGCCGCCGCCAGCGCATGCAAATGGTTGGAGTAGGCACCGCCCAGGCTGATGATGCCGCGAGCGTTTTGCGCCTGCGCCAAGTGCCCAGTGAGCTTGAACCACTTGTTGCCGCTGATCAGCGGGTCGATGCGGTCCAGGCGCAACACGGCCAGCTCGACACCTCCCAGCCAATCCAGGCGCAAAGGTTCAAGCGGTGCGTGGGGCAGCCAATCGAAGGGACCCATTGGGAGGGACCTGCATGAAAAACGGGGCGGTAGTCTAACACCGCCCCGCTTCGGGTCTTACAGCTCGGCGGCGAGGCGCGAGCCCTGGTTGATGGCGCGCTTGGCGTCCAGCTCGGCCGCCACGTCGGCGCCGCCGATCAGGTGCACGTTCTGGCCGGCCGCGACCAGGCCGTCCTGCAATTCGCGCAGCGGGTCCTGGCCGGCGCAGATGACGATGTTGTCCACCGCCAGCACCTGGGGTTCGCCTTCGGCGCCAATGCGGATGTGCAGGCCTTCATCATCGATCTTCAGGTACTCGACACTGTTGAGCATCTGTACCTGTTTGTTCTTCAAGCCGGTGCGGTGGATCCAACCGGTGGTCTTGCCCAGGCCGTCGCCGACCTTGGAGGCCTTGCGCTGCAGCAGGAACACTTCACGCGCCGGGGCATGCACCTGGGCCTTGATCCCGGCCACGCCGCCTCGCGCTTGCAGCTGGGTGTCGATGCCCCATTCCTTCCAGAACGCTTCGCGGTCCAGGCTGGTGGACACGCCCTGGTGCACGAGGAATTCCGAGACGTCGAACCCGATACCGCCGGCACCGATCACCGCGACGCGCTTGCCCACGGGTTTGCGCTCCAGGATCACATCCAGGTAGCTCAGCACCGTGGCATTCTCAATGCCAGGAATCGCCGGGGTACGCGGTGCAATGCCGGTGGCGAGGATGATTTCGTCGTAACCGCCTGCCGTGAGTTGCGCCACATCCACACGGGTGTCGAGGCACAGTTCGACGTGGGTGGTCTGCAATTTGCGCTTGAAGTAGCGCAGGGTTTCGAAGAACTCTTCCTTGCCCGGCACACGCTTGGCGATGTTGAACTGGCCGCCGATTTCACTGGCGGAATCGAACAGGGTCACCTGATGCCCGCGCTCTGCCGCCACCGTGGCAGCCGCCAGGCCCGCAGGACCGGCACCCACCACGGCGATCTTCTTGATCTGTTTGACCGGCAGGTAATTGAGTTCAGTCTCGTAGCACGCCCGAGGGTTGACCAGGCAGGTGGTCAACTTGCCGCCGAAGGTATGGTCCAGACAGGCCTGGTTGCAACCGATGCAGGTGTTGATCTCATCGGCACGCCCGGCGGCAGCCTTGTTGACGAAGTCCGGGTCGGCCAGGAATGGCCGCGCCATGGAGACCATGTCGGCGTCGCCTTCGGCAAGGATTTGCTCGGCGATTTCCGGGGTGTTGATACGGTTGGTGGTGATCAGCGGAATCTGCACCGCACCGCGCAGCTTGGCGGTGACTTTGCTGAATGCGCCACGGGGCACCTTGGTCGCGATGGTCGGAATGCGTGCTTCGTGCCAGCCGATCCCGGTGTTGATGATGGTCGCGCCGGCACCTTCGATGGCCTTGGCCAGTTGCACGATTTCTTCCCAGGTGCTGCCGCCTTCCACCAGGTCGAGCATCGACAGGCGGAAGATAATGATGAAGTTCGGGCCCACGGCCTCACGCACACGGCGCACGATGTCCACGGCCAGGCGCATGCGGTTTTCGTAGCTGCCACCCCAACGGTCGGTGCGGTGGTTGGTGTGGGCCGCGAGGAATTGGTTAATGAAATAACCTTCGGAACCCATGATTTCCACGCCGTCATACTCAGCCACCTGGGCCAGCAGCGAGCAGGTGACGAAATCCCGGATCTGCTTTTCGATGCCCTCTTCGTCCAGCTCCTTGGGCTTGAACGGGTTGATCGGCGCCTGGATCGCGCTCGGTGCTACCTGCTTGGGGCTGTAGGCATACCGGCCGGCGTGGAGGATCTGCATGCAGATCTTGCCGCCTGCTTCGTGCACGGCCTGGGTCACGATCTTGTGTTTCTGCGCTTCTTCGTCGGTGGTCAGCTTGGCTGCGCCCGCGTAAACACCGCCCTCATCATTCGGGCCGATACCGCCGGTGACCATCAAGCCCACGCCGCCACGGGCGCGCTCGGCAAAGTAGGCCGCCATGCGCTCGAAACCGCCGGGTTTTTCTTCCAGGCCGGTGTGCATCGACCCCATCAGGGTGCGGTTGCGCAAGGTGGTAAAACCCAGGTCCAACGGGGCCAGCAGGTGCGGGTAGGCAGCAGCGGTCATGGTCAAGCTCCACAACGGATCATCACGGGACGTGGCAGGCTCGAATGGCCTGCCATCGGTTTATGTCCCACAGACTAAGAGGCAGTGGACGACGGCTCAATGACTGAAACTGACAAGTTATTGATCCAAATGCACAGCGCCCCTTGGCAAGCCCGCTCATGGGCCCTACCCTAGTCGCGAACCCTACACACGGTCTGTTGTCTGTTGCCCCATGCGTAAACTTCTCGCTTTTACCGTCACCATGGCCCTGGTTGCCGCCGTCGCCGCGTATCTGGTCTGGACCCAGGAGCGCCCCGTGGCGCATTACCTGTCGGACCTGCGCATCACCCTCGCCGTCAACGAAGGCCTGCCGGCCGACCGAGGCAACCTGCTGGGCATCCAGCCGGAGCTGTTCCCCGCCGATTACCAGAGCCTGGAACGGCTGCACTTGAAGCTCGCGGCCTACCTGCAAAAAGCCCGCGACCAGGGGCTGATCAACGACAAGACCATCGTGGTGCTGCCTGAACACATCGGCACCTGGCTGATGCTCACCGGCGAAAAGAACGAGGTGTACCAAGCCCTCCACGCCAAGGATGCGATGAACTGGCTGTCGGTGAGTAACCCGCTGCTGTTCGCCCGCGCCTGGATCAGCGCCACCGGCGACAACCGCACCGACGACGCCTACCTGCGCATGAAAGCCGACGGCATGGCGCGGGACTATCAAGTGCTGTTCGGTGGCCTGGCCAAGGAGTTCGGGGTCACCTTGGTGGCCGGCTCCATCACCCTGCCCAACCCGAGTGTCAGCCAGGGCCAACTGCGCGTCGGCCATGGCGCCTTGTACAACGCCAGCGTGGTGTTTGCCGCCGATGGCTTGCCGATCGGCGATCCGCAGCGCCAGCTTTACCCGATCTATGACGAGCGCGGCTTTATCGAGCCGGGTGATGAAAACGTCGTCAGCGTGGTCGATACCCCGGCTGGCCGCTTGGGTGTACTGGTGGGCAGCGACAGCTGGTACCCGGACAACTACCGCAAACTCAACGAACAAGGCGCCCAGCTGATTGCAGTGCCGGCCTTTGTGCTGGGCCGGGATACCTGGGACCGCCCTTGGCGCGGCTTCAAAAGCGTGTCCACGCCGACCGAAATCAGCCTCAAGCCCGAAGAACTCAGTGAGGGCGAAGCGTGGCGTCGCTTGACCCTGATCAGCCAGCCCCCGGTCAGCCAGGCCAGCGCCGGCATGAGTGTGTTCCTGCGGGGCCAGTTCTGGGACCTGGGCACGGCCGGGCACAGTTTTCTCAGCAGCAACGGGCAAGTCAACGCCGATGGGGAAGCCCGTGGCGCGCGCCTGTTGAATATCTGGCTGTGAAGCCCGTACGGCTGGGAGATTTGTCGGTGGGCTTCGTGCACACCCTGGCGGATGCCATTCACAGCCACGGCCTGGACCCGCAACCGCTACTGCTGCAATACGGCCTCGACCCGGCACGCCTCGCTGAAGCGGGTGCCCGCCTGTCGATCCCGCGCTATATGCGCCTGGGCCATGCCGCCATCCAACTGACCGGCGACGCGGGCCTGGGCCTGCGCATGGGCCAGCTCAGCCGTTTGAGCCAGGCCGGGCTGGCGGGCGTCACTGCCGCGCAAGCGCCTAACGTACGTGAGGCGGCGCGCGCATTGACTCGCTTTGAAGCGCTGTACGGCTCCAATTATCGCGGGCAGTCGAGCTTTGCCGAAGATGCCGAAGGCGCCTGGTTGCGGTTCTATTCCATCAGCCCCTACAACGCCTACAACCGCTTTGTGGTGGACTCGATCATCGCCGGCTGGCTGCATCAACTGTCGAGCCTGGCCCAGCAACCGGTGCAGGCGCAGCGCATCGACATCGAGTTCGAGGCACCGGAATACAGCGATCAGTACAGCGTGCTGGGAGACATCCACTTCGGTGCCGAGGCCAACCAACTGCGCCTCAACCAGCAGACGTTGGCCCTGCGCAACCCACAGCATTGCCCCAGCACCTGGAACCTGTTGTTACAACTTTGTGAGAGAGAGTTGGAGCAATTGACCCGCACCCGCAGCCTGCGCGAGCGCATTACCCGCTTGCTCGGGCCCATGCTCAATGGCGGCCGGGAACCCGACCTGGAAGAAGTGGCGGCACGCTTGAAGCTGCCCACCTGGACGCTGCGCCGCAAACTGGCCGACGAAGGCACTCAGTTCCGCGCGATTCTCAATGACACCCGCCGCGACCTGGCCATGACCTACATCCGCGATACGGAACTGGCGTTCGGCGAGATCGCCTACTTGCTCGGTTTTGCCTCGGCCCAGGCGTTTCAACGGGCCTTCAGGCGATGGAACAACCAGACCCCAGGGGAATTTCGCCGCAGTCAGCGGCATTCCGCCTGAAGTCGGTATTACAGCTCTGTAGCGTCGTCAGCCGGTTCCAGCGGGTCCAACTCAATCGCGTGGTACTCCAGCAGTTCTTCCTGGTAATCGTCCATGGTGGACTCCTTCTTGAGTTAAGAGTGGCTGCAGGTAAATGACCTGCATCACCAGCCTAAAGTGCCGTCATGACGAAAAAATGTCGGCGTCATGACGTTCCTGCACTCAAGTATCAAACGTAGCAGCGTTGTGCGGATTTAGCCTCACCGAATTACTGCGCGGGTGTCGGCAGCGGTGGAATCGCTTCCGTCGGCGGTGGCAGGTCCGGGTTGCTGGTGGCGGGTGCAGGCTCGGCCTGCGGCGCAATCGGCGCAGCCTCGACGGGTGGTGCTACCGGCTGTGAAACAGCGGGCTCTTCCTTCGCAGGCTCGACCTTCTCGGCGGCGGGTGCGGCTTTAGGTTCCGGCACGCCGAGCTCAGCCTTGGGCTTCTCGGGAATGTTCTCGGCCTTCTTCACCTCTTGCGGCAGGAACACGTCCACCAGCGCGAAGTAACGCTCGTAGAACTTCGGCGCCGACACCGTCTCGCTGGCCACCTTCACCATGGAGTCATCGGTGGAGCCGATCGGCATCGACACCGAACCCAGCACGCCCACCCCCAGGCTCGCGGAGTTGTTGACCTTCTTCAGCGCATAGCGATCCTGCAGGGCGTTGGCGAACATCGTCGAATGCTGGGTGCCTTTGCCATCATCGGCACACACCACGTTGAAGCTGATCTGCAGATGGGTCTCGCCGGTCTGCTGGAAGCTCTTGTTGCCCACCACCAGTTTCGGATCGCTGCTGGTGATGATGTAGCCCTGGCTCAGCAAGGCACGTCGCGCGGCTTCGCACGCTGCGACGTCAGTGACCGGGTAATCCCGGGAAAACGTACCGGAGTCGTCGAAATTCTCATGTTCATAAATGGCGGTCTTGGGTGACGAGCAGCCCGCGGCGCCCGCCAGCACCAGCGCCAGCCCGAGGCTACGCAAGTGAAATGATGTCGACATTGAAAATCCTGAGGAAAACGGTCCGGGCGGTATTGTGCAACAGAACGCTGCCTTGGCGCGCGCATTCCTGTCGGTAAAACGTCACAGCCTTACACGACGCCGCCCGTAGGAAACAGCCCAGCACACATATGATCAATAAACACGCGCAGTTTGGCCGAGGCATGGCGACTTGATGGCCATAACATCCAGAAACTACCCCGGTGCTCCAGATAATCATCCAGCACCCGCTGCAGACGTCCTTCGTTCACCGCCTGATTGACCATGTAGTCCGGCAGACAGGCGATACCCAGGCCTTCGTGCACCACGTGGTTGAGGGATTCAATCGTGGTGCTTACCAGCGGGGCGCGCAAAACGGGATCCGAGGTGCCGGGGACAAGTCGCAGCGGCCAGTGCTCCAGTTTGCCGGTCGCGCAAAACTTGTGGCGCAGGCAGGCATGCCCGCTCAACTGCTGCGGCTGCTGCGGTGTGCCGTGCTGGCGAAAATACCCTGGTGTTCCCACCAGCACCAACTGGTAATGCCCCAGGAGACGGGCCATCAGCCGAGAGTCTTCTGGCTTGCCGGTGCGAATCACCGCGTCGAACCCTTCCTCGATCACATCCACCATGCGGTCGGAAAAATCCACATCCAACTCAATCTCAGGATAGGCGCGCATGAAGTCGCTGATCACCGGCATCAACAGGCCACGCACTTGCGGCACGCTGATGCGCAACTTGCCGCGCGGCGTGGCACTGGCTTCGGTCAGCTCCCGCTCGGCGGCCTCGACCTCAGCCAGGATGCGCCGCGAGCGCTCAAGGAACAGCGCACCTTCGCCGGTCAAGGTGATGCTGCGGGTGCTGCGGTGAAACAACCGCACGCCCAGGCGCTCTTCCATCCGCGCAATGCTTTTGCCGATGGCTGAAGACGATACGCCCAGCACACGCCCGGCAGCGGTGAAGCTGCGGGTCTCCGCCACCTGCACGAAGACGGAAAGGCTGCCCAGGCTGTCCATGAAAAAGTCCTCGATGATTGCGGACGTTGAAGTCCGATAAGTTCGGAACCTTAGCCTGTTTTTCCGCCGACCACAGCCCCCTACCCTGCCTGCTTGCCCTTTTGCATGGATAGAGCACGATGACCTCCCTTACCGATTCCCCCGTGAACGTCCAGCGGGAAACGCTGCCATTGGGTGGCCTGCTGGCCTTGGCCAGCGCCGGTTTCATAACCATCCTCACCGAAGCCATGCCCGCCGGTCTCTTGCCACAAATGGGCGAAGGCTTGGACGTGTCACCCGCACTGGTGGGCCAATTGGTCACGCTGTACGCCCTCGGGTCACTGCTGGCGGCCATCCCCCTGACGCTGTTGACCCGAGGCTGGCGACGCCGCCCTCTGCTGCTTATCGCCATTGCCGGCTTTGCTTTGGTCAACAGCGTGACCGCCCTTTCCAGCCACTACGGGCTGACCCTCGTCGCACGCTTCTTCGCCGGCGTGTTTGCCGGGCTGCTGTGGGCACTTCTGGCGGGTTATGCCAGCCGGATGGTGGCACCTCATCTGCAAGGTCGAGCGATTGCGGTGGCCATGCTTGGGGCACCGTTGGCGCTGTCACTGGGCGTGCCCGCCGGCACCTTTCTGGGGGCCGCGGTCGGCTGGCGCCTGAGCTTTGCGATCATGACAGGGCTGACATTGGTGCTCTTGGTATGGGCGCGTTGGCAACTGCCGGATTTTGCTGGCGAACCGGCTGGAAAACGCCTGGGCCTGCACCAAGTGCTGGCCTTGCCGGGGATTCGTCCGGTGCTGTGGGTGACCTTGACCTACGTATTGGCCCACAATGTTCTGTACACCTATATCGCGCCGATGTTGGTGCCAGCCGGCATTGCTGCGGATATCGACCGAGTGCTGTTGGTGTTCGGCCTCGCCGCTTTGTTGAGCATCTGGCTGGCCGGCGTGCTGATTGATCGATGGCTGCGCGCACTGCTGCTGATCAGTTGCGCACTGTTTGGCGTGATTGCCTTGGCACTGGCCTTCTGGATGAACGTGCCCGCTGTCATCTATCTCGCCGTCGCGTTGTGGGGCCTGGCGTTCGGCGGGCTGCCTGCCTTGCTGCAAACAGCGCTAGCCAAATCAGCAGGTGAGTCGGCGGACGCCGCCCAGTCGATGCTGGTGACCGTGTGGAACCTCGGGATAGCAGGTGGTGGGCTGGCGGGCGGCGTGTTGCTTCAGGGCTGGGGCGTCACCGCATTTCCGTGGGCAATTGTGCTACTGATGCTACTGGCACTGATCGGGGCCTCACAGGTCGCGTCCCAACAACTGGCCCGGCCATCCTTCCAGCTCGAACGTTGAGAGACGCTGATACCCGCACGCCTCATAAAACCGCACAAGCTCCCCCGTGCCACCGGCATAGCAGTCCACTCGCAGGCGCCTCGCTCCAGCAGCACGGGCTTGGTCGTCAGCGAAGGCCAGCAGCCGTCGACCCAGCCCACGGGCACGCACGTCACGCGCGGCGATCAGCAATCGCACATAGACTTCCGGCTCGCAGGCTGCCGGCACGTAAGGCATCGGCTCGCCCAGCACCAGTGCCGCCAGGATAAGCCCGTCTGGCGCCTCGACTACCCAAGCACCCGGCAACACGCAAGCCTGCGTGACTTGCTCGACTCGCCGTGGCAGTGCCGACCAGGGCTCAGTGCCCCATTGAGCGGTATTGCCCCTACTCACGAACCAGGCGATCACACCATCAAACACCTGCAACACTGCCGGGACATCCGCTGCACTCGCGCGACGGATCACCCACGCCTCTATTCCTCGAATGGACACGCTTGAAACTCCCTGGCTGGCGTTAACGAGCGACGAGTCTAGCGTGTCTAGTCCTGAAATAGGTTTACACCTGTTTCAGTCTCAAAACGCCCGATGCACCGCATTGGGCGTTTTGTATTTCAGGG